>JAFGTZ010000423.1 GCA_016938795.1 Chromatiaceae bacterium
AAGCCGCCGCCCGGCGGCAGCCCCCCGGGTGGAAAGCCACCCCCTGGCGGCATCCCACCCGGCATCCGGCCCTGCATGGCGCGCATCATCTTCGCCATGCCGCCGCCCTTCATCTTCTTCATCATCTTCTGCATCTGCGTAAACTGCTTGAGCAGGCGGTTCACATCCTGCACCTGGGTTCCCGAGCCCAGGGCGATGCGGCGCTTGCGCGAGCCCTTGATAATGGCCGGGAAACGGCGCTCGTGCGGGGTCATGGAATTGATGATGGCCAACAGCCGGCCCATCTCGCGATCACTTGCCTTGTCCTTGAGATGATCGGGAATCTGGTTCATGCCCGGGAGCTTCTCCATGAGGCTCATCATGCCGCCCATCTGCATCATCTGCTCAAGCTGCTCCTTGAAGTCGGACAGATCGAAGTCCTTGCCCTTCTTGAGCTTCTTCACCAGCCGCTCGGCCTTGTCCTGGTCAACCTTCGACTGCACCTCCTCGACCAGCGAGACCACGTCGCCCATGCCGAGGATGCGCGAGGCGACGCGCTCGGGATAGAAGGGTTCGAGCGCAGTGGTTTTCTCGCCGGTGCCGAGAAACTTGATTGGCTTGCCGGTGATCTGGCGAATGGAGAGCGCCGCGCCGCCGCGCGCATCACCATCGGTCTTGGTGAGCACTACGCCGGTCAGGGGCAGCGCCTCGTTGAAGGCGCGCGCCGTGTTGGCGGCGTCCTGGCCGGTCATGGCATCGACCACAAAGAGGGTCTCGACCGGTTCAATGGCCGCATGGATGGCCTGAATCTCGTCCATCATGGCGGCATCGACGTGCAGCCGCCCGGCGGTATCGACGATCAGCACATCCTTGTGCTGGCGGCGCGCCACCTCAAGGGCGCGCCGGGCGATGGCCACCGGATCCTCATCCCCGCTGCTCGCCACCACCTCGGCGCCCACCTCGGCGCCCACGGTGCGCAGCTGCTCGATGGCCGCCGGACGATAGACGTCACAGCTCACCACCGCGACCGTTTTTTTCTGCTTCTCGCGCAACCAGCGCGCGAGCTTGGCCACGCTGGTGGTCTTGCCCGAGCCCTGCAGGCCCGCCATGAGAATGACCGCCGGCGGGCGCGCGCTCAGGTCGAGCTGCTCGTTGGCCTCGCCCATGAGCATGACCAGTTCGTCGTTGACGATCTTGATCAGCACCTGACCGGGCGTAAGGCTCTTGGCCACCTCCTCGCCAAGCGCCTTCTCGCGCACATCGGCCACGAAGCGCTGCACCACCGGCAGCGCCACATCGGCCTCCAGCAGCGCCCGGCGCACCTCGCGCAGGGTATCCTGAATATTGTCCTCGGTCAGGCGACCCTGACCCCGTAGATTGGTCAGGACGCGCTCAAAACGGTCCTGTAGATTCTCAAACATGCTTGACCTCGAACTGAGTCTCGCCGTGAATGGGGCGGCTGTGTCACAATCCGGCCTCACGGCTTTGCGATGCAACTTGTGAGTATAATGCAGCCATCTAGGCGGACTCTAACCGATCCCGCGCTCTTTTGACCCATCGCCCTTAGCAGACCCCTGTAAGCCTATGAGCCATCCCCTCCTCTCCGTTGCCGCGTCACTCTGCTACCTGGCCGCCGCCGCCTTCATCGGGCTGCGACTCTTTCGCAGCACGCAGGGTTGGATCCCACCACGCTTTCTCGCGCTCGGCATCGGCTTTGCCGGCTCCATCCTGCACGGCTGGCTGCTCTGGGACACCATTTTCAGCCATGCCGGACTGAATCTCGGCTTCTACAACGCGCTCGCCCTCACCTCCTGGACGGTGATCGCGCTCATGCTGGTCTCCAGCCTCACCAAGCCGGTTGATAATCTGGGGCTCATTCTGCTGCCCGCAGCGGCGCTCACACTCATTCTCTCGGCGCTCTTCGCCGAGGTGAGCTTCATGCACCCCACCGCGCCCTGGCCGCTCAAGATTCACGTCCTGCTCTCCATGCTGGCCTACAGCCTGCTCACACTCGCCGCCGTGCAGGCCATCCTGCTCGCCGTGCAGGATCGCCACCTGCACCAGCGCCATCCAGGCGGCTTCGTGCGCACCCTGCCGCCCCTGCAAACCATGGAGAGCCTGCTCTTCGAGATGATCGGCGCCGGCTTCGTGCTGCTCACGCTCGCGCTGCTCAGCGGCTTTGCCTTTCTGGAAGACATGTTCGCCCAGCATCTGGTGCACAAGACCGTGCTCTCGGTGCTCGCCTGGCTGATGTTCGGCGGTCTCCTCATCGGGCGCTTCCTGCGCGGCTGGCGTGGACGCACCGCCATTATCTGGACACTCGGCGGCTTCGTGCTGCTCATCCTGGCCTACTTCGGCAGCAAGGCCGTACTGGAACTCATGCTCGCACCCTGACCCCGCTCAGGCATCGCCGCAACACTTGCCGCCCTCTCGAAAAGAGGGCAGAATGCCCGCCTTGCCATCGCACCCCTCGGTTGCGGTGGCCATGCCTTCAGATGCATACCGGGGCCGTAGCTCAGCTGGGAGAGCGTCGCGTTCGCAATGCGAAGGTCAGGGGTTCGATCCCCCTCGGCTCCACCAACCCAAAAGCCAGGCGCCTCGCCTGGCTTTTTTTTGCCCGAATCGCGCGAAGGCGCGCCCTTTCGCGCCCATGGCACAGCCGCCGGGGCGCTGCCCGCGCCTCGTCGCCGAAGACTCTGGACGCCACCCATGCCGCTGACCCTGCCCCAGTTGGAACGCCATCTGTTCAAGGCCGCCGATATTCTGCGCGGCAAGATGGATGCCTCCGAGTTCAAGGAATACATCTTCGGGATGCTGTTTCTCAAGCGCTGCTCGGATGTGTTCGAGCAGCGGCGCGAGGAAGTCATCCGGTTTGAACTGGAGGCCGGCAAGACGGAGGCCGAGGCGCGACAGTCCGCCGAAATCGCGCGCTGGTACAAGAAGGACGGCTCGTTCTGGGTGCCGCCCCAGTCGCGTTACGCCTATCTGCTCAACGAGGCCCACCACAATGTCGGCGACGCGCTCAACAAGGCCCTCACTGGCATCGAGACGGCCAACACCAGCCTGTACGATGTGCTGGAGCACATCGACTTCACGCGCAAGGTGGGCCAGGGCAAGATCCCGGATATCAAGCTGCGCCAGCTCATCAGCCACTTCGGCATCCACCGCCTGCGCAACGAGGACTTCGAGTTCCCCGATCTGCTCGGTGCGGCTTACGAATACCTGATCGGCGAGTTCGCCGACTCCGCTGGCAAGAAAGGCGGCGAGTTCTACACCCCGCGCTCGGTGGTGCGCATGATGGCGCGGCTGGTCAAGCCAAGTCTGGACCACGACATCTATGACCCTTGCTGCGGGTCGGGCGGCATGCTGATCGCGGCCAAGGAATACATCGACGAGCACGGCGAGGATGGGCGCAAGGCCAACCTCTTCGGCCAGGAGTTCAACGGCACGGTGTGGTCGATTGCCAAGATGAACATGCTGCTGCACGGCATCAGCACCACCGACCTGCAAAACGAGGACACGCTGGCCGAGCCCCAGCACCTTGAGGGCGGCGAGCTGATGCGCTTCGACCGAGTGCTGACCAATCCGCCCTTCTCGATCAACTGGGGCAACACCGAACGCCGCGCCGACGGCACCCCGGCCTGGACGCCCCGCTTTCCCGAGCGTTTCCGCTATGGGCAGGTGCCGCTGGGCGCCAAGAAGGCCGATCTCATGTTCTTGCAGCACATGCTGGCCGTCACCCGCGACGGCGGCATGATCGC
>JAFGTZ010000424.1 GCA_016938795.1 Chromatiaceae bacterium
ACTCTCGCGAAGGAATCAATAGGGCTCGAATTGAAATGCCAGCATTGGGGCCATGCAGCCATCAAGGCGTATCCAGTTCCTCAACCTCCACCAGGATCTCATTGCGCCTCAGCATGGGGAGCGAAAAGGGGGAGTTGTAGCGGGCGTAGATGGGCGCGCCGTGCGGGCTCAGGCCATCGCGGGCGAGGGCGTCGAGCAGGGCGCGCTCTTCGTCGCGATAGCGCGTCTCGCTCCAGGTGCCCGAATAGCGCCGCGCGGCGACCAGCCGGGCGGGCTCCTCGCGCAGTTGAATGCGCGGGTTGTTGGGGCGCGGCAGGGTCTCCAGGCTGTAGCGGGCGGGCATGATGAAGCTGACGCGGTAGCGCTCCGGGTCGGCGGTGGGGGTTTGGGTCACGGGCGCGGTCATCTCGATGCGGGTGCCCTGCTCGCGCACCGGCTGCTGGCTCACCGGGGCGGTCATGGCAATCTTGGTCTCGCCCTGATTGTCGCCAAAGATATAGCCGGCGAGGAGGCGGAAGGCCTCGCCGCCCACCGACTCAAAGGCCCCCTTCACCTCCACCTCGGCGACCCGATAGGCTGCGTAGCGACGCAGTTCGTAGTCGGTCGCCTGCTTGACGATGCTGTAGCTTGGTTCTTCTGTAGCCATGGCTGCACCTGCGCTGAGAATCATGATCCACCCGAGCATCAGGCGGAACAGGGTCGGGAGTCTTGGGGGCATCTTGATACCTGGATTGCGGATGGCGAAGGCGTGAGCTGAGCATGGGGGCAGGCACCCAGAGCACAAGCGCCGCGCCGGACCCTGTACAATGCCGGGCATTCGGCGGCAGGCTCCGCCCGACGGCATCTATAACCATCACACATGGATTTTTGGGTGAGGGCTGGGGGATGGACGCGGGGGTGTCAGCGGCAGGGATGCCGCTGTCAAGCCTCCAGGGATGGATTCACGGCGGCCCCCGGGGCCATCACCCAGCCCGGAACGGTCGGGGAAAACCAAGAAACTGATTTGCGATTGGTAGACAAGAGGAGATAGGCATGAAACTCGGCATCGCCATCCTGGCCGCAGGGCGCGGCAAGCGGATGCGCTCGGCAACCCCCAAGGTGCTGCATCCGCTTGGCGGGCGGCCCCTGCTTGGCCATGTGCTGACCGCTGCCGCCGCGCTCGATCCGGAGCGCATCGTGGTGGTGCATGGCCACGGCGGCGAGGCGGTGCGCGCGGCCTTTGCCGAGGCGCCCTGCGACTGGGTGGAACAGGCCGAACAGCTTGGCACCGCCCATGCCCTGCGTCAGGCCATGCCGGCGCTTGCCGGTCTCGACCGGGTGCTGGTGCTCTATGGCGATGTGCCGCTCATCAGCCCCGAAACCCTGCGCCGCCTGCTTGAGGCCGGGGCCGAGACGCCGCTCGCGCTGCTCACCGCCGAGCTGCCCGATCCAACCGGCTACGGGCGCATTCTCCGCGATGCCGAGGGACAGATTCGCACCATCGTCGAGGAGCGCGACGCCAACCCCGAGCAGCAGGCCATTCGCGAGGCGAACATGGGCTTTCTGGTGGCCGAGGGCGCACGGCTTGCCGACTGGCTCGGGCGCGTGGGCAACGACAACGCCCAGGGCGAATACTATCTGACCGATATCACCGCGCTGGCTGTGACCGATGGGGTGCGAGTGGCGAGCTGCGCGCCGGCCAATCTCGACGAAGTAAGCGGGGTGAATGACCGCGTCCAGCTCGCCGCCCTGGAGCGCGCCTATCAGCGCCGCCTGGCCGAGACGCTGATGCGCGCCGGGGTGAGCCTCGCCGATCCGGCGCGGCTCGACGTGCGCGGTCAGCTCCAGTGCGAGCCCGATGTGAGCCTGGATGTGAATGTGGTCATCGAGGGCGAGGTGCGCCTCGCCTCCGGGGTGCGTGTTGGACCCGGCTGCGTGCTGCGCGATTGCGTGATCGGACCCGAGACCGAGATTCTCGCCCATTGCGTGATCGAAGGGGCCGAGGTGGGTGCAGGCGCGCGCATTGGACCCTTCGCGCGGCTGCGTCCCGGCTCGCGGCTGGAGGATGACACCCATGTCGGCAACTTCGTCGAGACCAAAAACACCCGCCTGGGCCGGGGCAGCAAGGCCAACCATCTGACCTATCTGGGTGATGCCGAGATTGGCGAGCGGGTTAATGTGGGCGCGGGCACCATCACCTGCAACTACGACGGCGCCAACAAGTGGCCCACGCGCATTGGCGACGATGCCTTCATCGGCTCGAACAGCGCCCTGGTCGCGCCGGTCACGGTGGGCGCGGGCGCGACCATCGGGGCCGGGTCGGTCATCACCCGCGAGGCGCCCGCCGAACAACTCACCCTCGCGCGCGCGCGCCAGCAGAGTCTCCCCGGCTGGCAGCGTCCGCGCAAGTCCACAACCTCCTGAACGTCCAACCCTAAGGATCTTTCGCTATGTGCGGCATCGTCGGCGCCATTGCCCAACGCCCGGTCGCGGCCATCCTGCTCGAAGGACTGCGCCGGCTCGAATATCGCGGTTACGACTCGGCGGGCATCGCCGTGCTCGATCCCGACGGCCAGCTTCAGCGCACCCGCACCCTGGGCAAGGTGGCGCGTCTGGCCGAGGAGGTGGCCGAGCGTCCCCTGCCCGGCCTGCTTGGCATTGCCCACACGCGCTGGGCCACCCATGGCGAGCCGGCCACCCGCAACGCCCATCCGCATCAGTGCCGTGCGCGCTGCGCCCTGGTACACAACGGCATCATCGAGAACCACGAGACGCTGCGCCGCGAGCAGCAGGCCGCCGGGCACCGCTTCACCTCGGAGACCGACACCGAGGTCATCGTTCACGCCATCCATGACGAACTGGCCGCCGGCCAGCCGCTCGTCGAGGCGGTGCGCGCCACCACCCGGCGACTGCGCGGGGCCTATGCGCTGGGGGTCGTGGACGCCACCGATCCTGAGCATCTGGTGGCCGCGCGCGAGGGCAGCCCGCTGGTGATCGGGGTGGGCTTTGGCGAGCATTTCATCGCCTCGGATGCCTTCGCGCTGCTGCCCGTAACCCAGCGCTTCATCTTTCTCGAAGAGGGCGACATTGCCGAGCTCAGTCGCGAGGGTGTGCGCATCTGGAATCGCGAGGGCCAGCCGGTCAGCCGCCCGATCAAGACCTCGGCGCTCGCGCTCGATGCCGCCGAACGCGGCGACTACCGCCATTTCATGCTGAAGGAAATCTTCGAGCAGCCGCGCGCCATCACCGACACGCTCGAAGACCGTCTGGCCGGCAACCGGGTGCGCCCTGAGTGCTTTGGCGAAGGAGCCGCCGACATCTTTGCCCGCATCGAGTCCGTGACCCTGATCGCCTGCGGCACCAGCCATCACGCGGCCCTGGTCGCGCGCTACTGGATCGAGGCCATCGCCGGCCTCCCCTGCTCGGTCGAGGTGGCGAGCGAATACCGTTATCGCGCCCATGTAGCACCCAAACGTGCGCTCTTTGTCACGCTCTCGCAATCGGGCGAGACCGCCGACACCCTGGCCGCGCTGCGTCTGGCGCGCGCGAGCGGCTTCGAGGCCACGCTCGCCATCTGCAACGTGCCCGAAAGCTCGCTGGTGCGCGAGTCCGATCTGGTGCTGCTCACCCATGCCGGCCCAGAGATTGGCGTCGCCTCCACCAAGGCCTTCACCACCCAGCTCGTGGCGCTGCTGCTCCTGACCACGGCGCTTGGCCGCCATCACCGGCTCGACGCGGCGGGCGAGGAACGCATCGTCGGACTGCTGCGCGCCCTACCCGCGCGCATCGAGGAAGTGCTCGGGCTCGATGCCGAGATTGCCGCGCTCGCCGAGCAGTTTGTTGATAAGCAGCACACCCTCTTTCTCGGGCGCGGCGAGCAATACCCCATCGCCATGGAGGGCGCGCTCAAGCTCAAGGAAATCTCCTACATCCA
>JAFGTZ010000425.1 GCA_016938795.1 Chromatiaceae bacterium
AGATATTGGCGAAACCAGCGCACGCCTTCCACCTCGGCAAAGACAAAGCTGCCGCTGATGCGCGCCTCGGTCGGCTCGATGATGATGATGCAGCGATCGGGAAACTCGGGCTCCATTTCGTCGCCCAGCACCTGGAGCGCGAAGGGTTCTTGCAGGGCGCAGCCGCCCTCGGGGAGGGGTTCGTTCAAGGCGCTGACTCCATGAGGCTCTGATCGTCGAACCCGGATTAATACAGGAGAGCGCCGCCAGCCGCAAGCGCCAGAGGCCCAACATCCGCCCCTGGGATGCCGTTCGGGCGCGGATTTGCGATGATGCGGGCGGTCGCCATAAGCCGCACATCACGGCTTGGGCGCAACGCCGTGCAAGAATCAACGCTTGGTTACGCCATGCCACTACGCATCGAACAACTTGTCTGGCTTGAAGAGATCGTGGAAAAGCTGCGCTGGAAGCACAGTGTCGAAGAGTCAGAAGTTATCGAAGTGCTTGAGAATCAGCCGCGCTTTCGCTTGAAGGAAGCAGGCCATGTGCCTGGAGAAGATGTGTATGCGGCTTTTGGTTGCACCAACAGCGGTCGTTTGTTGAGCGTCTTCTTTGTCTATACCGGGGATCGGCGAGCGATCATCGTTTCGGCGAGAGACATGACACCGAAAGAGATACAGAAATATGGCTAAGCAATCATCGATTTCGCAGAGCACCAGCTACCGGGACATCGGCGAATTCTGGGATGCGCATGATGCCACCGAGCAGGGTGTTGATGAGGCTGTCGCCTTTGATGTCGAGCTGACCTCGCAGCGTCACTATTTCGCGGTCGATCGCGATCTGTGCTCAAGAATCCGCGTACTCGCGGTTGAGCGCGGCGTGAGCGAGGAAACGCTGCTTAATCTTTTCCTGAAGGAACGGCTCGACCAGTGCGAGCAGGCACAGAGGCGGCGCCTGGGATGATCCCCTTGGGATGATCCGTCAGAATCGCCATCGACCGGGCAACCCTTCATGGATGGATTCACGCTGTCCACTGTGCCCATCCCCCGGCCTGACAGTGGCTAACATCCCATGTCGTTTCGATTGACCAACCCATCGAGGAGGATCCCTCAGCACCCATGTTGAAGCCAATCCCGGCCACCGAGCGCGTTCACGACAACCGGCGCGACTGGCACAATCTCGGCGCCATGCTGCCTTTTCTTTGGGAATTCCGGGGCCGAGCGGCGCTCGCCATCGGCTGTCTGGTGCTGGCCAAGGTGGCCAATGTCGGGGTGCCGCTCACGCTCAAGGCCATTGTCGATGCCTTCGCGGGCGGCCCGGGCGAGGTGCTGGTGCTGCCGCTTGCGCTGCTGCTCGGTTATGGCGCGCTCAAGCTCGCCGCCGCGCTCTTTAACGAGCTGCGCGATGTGGTCTTCGCGCGGGTGCGCTACCGCGCCATGCGCCGGCTCTCGACCCGGGTGCTCACCCATCTGCACCGGCTCTCGCTGCGCTATCACCTCGGGCGCCAGAGCGGGGCGATCAGCCGCGATCTGGAGCGCGGCACGCGCTCGGTCTCGACCATTCTCAACTATCTGGTGTTCAGCGTGCTGCCGGTGCTGGTGGAGTTCGCGCTGGTGGCGCTGGTGCTGCTTGGTCAGTATCACTGGAGCTTCACGCTCGCCACCTTTGGCACCGTGGCGGTCTATTTCGCCTTCACCTTCGCCATCACCGAGTGGCGCATGGACTATCGCCACCGCATGAACCGGCTCGACTCCGAGGCCAACAGCCAGGCCTTCGACAGCCTCATCAACTACGAGACGGTGAAGTTCTTCGGCAACGAGCGCCTGGAGCTGGAGCGCTACGACCGCACGCTCGAAGAGTGGGAGGAGATGGCGGTGCGCAGCCAGACCTCCATGTCGGTGCTCAACATGGGGCAGGGCGCCATCATCGCGCTCGGCGTGACCCTGGTGATGGCGCTCGCCGCGCAGGGCGTCGCCTCGGGCGCGCTCAGCGTGGGCGATCTGGTGCTGGTCAACGCCATGCTGCTGCAACTCTTCATCCCGTTGGGCTTTCTCGGCATCGTCTACCGTCAGATCAAGTATGCGCTCGCCGACATGGACCTGGTGTTCAAGCTGCTCGAGCGCGCGCCCGAGATGACCGACCGCCCCGAGGCCCCGGCGCTGGTACTGCGCGAGGGCGGGGTGCGTTTCGAGGGGGTGGATTTCCACTACCAGCCCGAGCGGCCCATCCTGCACGGGGTCGATTTCGCCATCGAGCCCGGGGCCAAGGTCGCGGTGGTGGGGCACAGCGGCGCGGGCAAGTCCACGCTCTCGCGGCTGCTGTTTCGCTTCTACGACCCCACGGCCGGGCGCATCCTCATCGACGGGCAGGACATCCGCGCCGTCACCCAGGAAAGCCTGCGCGCGGTCATCGGCATCGTGCCCCAGGACTGCGTGCTCTTTAACGACAGCATCCGCTACAACATTGCCTACGGTCGCCCGGAGGCGAGCCAGGCGGAGCTTGAGGAGGTGGCCGCCATGGCGCACATCCGCGCCTTCATCGAGAGCCTGCCCGAGGGTTGGGAGACCCGGGTTGGCGAGCGCGGCCTGAAGCTCTCGGGCGGCGAGAAGCAGCGCGTGGCCATCGCGCGCGCCATGCTCAAGCGCCCGCGCATCCTGGTGTTCGACGAGGCGACCTCCTCGCTCGACAGTCACACCGAGCGCGCCATCGGCGAGACCCTCGCCGAGGTGGCCGAGCATCACACCACCCTGGTCATCGCGCACCGGCTCTCCACCGTGGTTGATGCCGACCAGATTCTCGTCATGGACCAGGGGCGCATCATCGAGCGTGGCGCCCATCGCGAGTTGCTCGCGAGCGGCGGGCGCTATGCCGCCATGTGGGAGCTTCAGCAACGCGAGGGGGCCGATGCCGATCCAGCCGCCCTTGCGCCGGATGAACCGCTGGGCGAGCCCAGCGGAGCGGGCCGCCATGGCTAATCCCTTCGGGCGCTCGGGGCGGCTGCGTCGCCATGTGGCCGATGTGCCGCCGCATGGCCGGCTCGGCGAGCTGCTGCGCGAGGCCCGCCTATGGCGCCCCCTGTGGGCGCTGACGGGCGCACTGCTTGCGAGCGTCGCCGTGCTGCTCTGGCCCTGGCCGGAGGCCGGGCGCGATCTGGCATGGCGGGCCGCCCAGGCGGGCATGGCGCTCGCCCTGTTCGCGGCCCTGCTCGGCGGCTGGCGGTTGCGCGCCCAGGTGCTGCTGCCGCTGGTGCGGCTGGAGCATTCGCTGGCGCGGGTCTGTCAGGGCGAGCCGGGCGCGAGCGGTCAGCTTGAGCGCCCCGGGGTGCTGGGGCGCGTTGCCGAGGATATCCGCGATCTCAACGCCGAACTCATGGATCTCTACGAGGACATGGACAACCGGGTGGCGCGCCAGACCCGGCGCCTCGCGCAAAAAACCGCCTCGCTCAAGATTCTCTACGACGTGGCCGCCGGCATCCATCAGGCCGACAGCATCGAGGCGCTGCTGCTGCGCTTTCTGCGCGTGCTGAAGGAGATGGTGAACGGACGCGCCGCCACCGTGCGGCTGGTCATGGCCGACGGTTCGCGCCGCCTCGTTGGCTCCATCGGACTCGACAACGGACTGGTGCGCGAGCCCGAACTCGCCCCGGTGGATCTCTGTCTGTGCGGCAATGTGCTCGCGCAGGGCGACATTCTGTGCGACAACGATGCGCGTTACTGCGCGCGCATCTATGGCCGGCGCATGTTCGACCGCTCCGAGATGGAGGTGGTGACCGTACCCCTTGAACATCGCGATGAGCTGCTCGGGATCTATCACATCTTTGTCGAGCCGCCCGGCATCCAGGGGCGCGAGGATATTCTCGATCTGCTGCTCACCGTGGGGCATCATCTCGGCATGGCCATCGCCAAGCAGCGCTCAGATGCCGAGGCGCACCGCCTCTCCATCGTCGAGGAGCGCAACGCGCTCGCGCACGAGCTGCACGACTCACTCGCCCAGACCCTGGCCAGTTTGCGCTTTCAGTGCCGCATGCTTGAGGATGCGCTCACCGGCGTCGAGATACCGCCCGAAGCGCGCACCGATCTGGGGCGCATCCGCGGCGGCGTCGATGAGGCCCACATCGAGCTGCGCGAACTGCTGGCGAGCTTTCGCGCCCCGCTCGACCGGCGCGGGCTGGTGCCGGCGCTCGAAAAGCTCACTCAGTGCCTCAAGCGCGAGACCGGCGCTCATGTGCTGTTTCAGAACGAAACGCGCCCCTTCGAACTCAGCGCCAGCGAGGAGCTGCAACTGCTGCGCATCGTGCAGGAGTCGCTGGCGAACATCCGCAAACATGCCCAGGCGCATACGGTGCGGGTGCTGCTCACGCGTGAGAGCGGCGGGCGCTATGTCATCCTCATCGAGGACGATGGGGTCGGATTCAGCGCCCCCGCCGAAGGGCGGCGCACGGGTGAGCACATCGGGCTCTCCATCATGGAGGAGCGCGCACGGCGCATCGGCGCCGAGCTGCGCATCGAAAGCGAGCCCGGCGAGGGCACCCGGGTCGAGGTGATGTTTCACACCCAGCGCCGCGCCGCGCGCGCTGCATCCAGGGAGCCGCGCTGATGCGTGTTTTGCTGATCGACGACCACGCGCTGTTTCGCTTTGGTCTGCAAGAACTGCTGGAGCGGCGCGGTATCGAGGTGATTGCCGTGGGCGATGCCGAGAGCGGTCTGCGCCGTCTCGACGCGGTGGCGCCCGATGCGGTGCTGCTCGATCTGCGCATGCCGCGCCTCTCGGGCCTGGAACTCTTGCGCCAGTTGCGCGCCGAACACCAGAGCCTGCCGGTGGCCATGCTCACCACCAGCGCCGAGGAGCGCGATGTCATCGACTGTCTTCAGGCCGGCGCTCAGGGCTATCTGCTCAAGGACATGGAGCCCGAGGCGCTCATCGCCGCCCTGGGCGAGGTGGTCGAGGGGCGCACCGTGCTGGCCCCCGAGCTGGCCAGCGTGCTGGCGCGCGCCGTGCAGGGCGAGGCCAGAGGCGTCGAGCCCGAGCCGCGCCCGGCCGAACTTACCCCGCGCGAGCAGGAGATTCTCTGTCATCTGGTCGAGGGCCAGAGCAACAAGGTCATCGCGCGCCGACTGGGCATTTCCGACGGCACTGTGAAGCTCCATGTGAAGGCCATTCTGCGCAAGCTCGCGGTGCATTCGCGCGTCGAGGCGGCGGTGATCGCCGTGGAGCGCGGCTATTGCGCGCGCGCCTCGGGCGCGCGCGCCGAGAGCCCGGCTAGCGGCGAGCGCCCGACCACCGACAACTGATTCACTGATCACGACCCACTGAACCCTATGTCCAAAAAAAGCTATCTCGATCTGGTTCGCGACTGTCTCTCCGAGGTGCGCGAGATCATGCCCTGGGATCTGGAGGAGCGCCTCTCCGCCAATCCCGACATCCTCTTGCTCGATGTGCGCGAGCCGGCCGAATTTGCCGCCATGCACATTCCGGGCTCCATCAATGTGCCGCGCGGCGTGCTCGAATCGGCCTGCGAATGGGACTATGAAGACACCGTGCCCGAGCTGGTCGAGGCGCGCGAGCGCGAGCTGGTGGCCATCTGCCGCTCGGGCCATCGCAGCGTGCTGGCCGCGCGCGTCATGCTCGACATGGGCTATACCAATGTCGTCTCGCTGGCCACAGGGGTGCGCGGCTGGAAGGACTACGAGCAACCCCTGGTCGATGGCGAGGGCCGCGCGGTCGATCTCGACGACGCCGACGAGTTCTTCACCCCTCGGCTACGCCCCGAGCAGCGCCGACCGATTGAGGGCGGCTA
>JAFGTZ010000426.1 GCA_016938795.1 Chromatiaceae bacterium
AGCAGCTCGCAGGCGCCGGGCGCAAGCTCCAGCGGTTCGGCGAGCATGGCGCGCAGATCGAGCCCCGCCGAGCCCTCGGTGGCATAGGCCGGGAGCGGAAACTCCTGCCCCAATCGGGGATCGAGCCGTTTGATTTCAAGTCGATGATGCATGGTGGCTACGGTAGCGTTCGGCGATGAGCGCGGCCAGTGCGCGGGCCAGCTCGGGTTTGGGTTGCATGGGCAGGCTGCGCTGGCCCTCGGGCCAGAGCACCAGCAGCGCGTTCTCCTCGCGCTCGAAGCCGCCGCGCGCGGCGCCCACCGCATTGGCCGCGATCAGATCGAGCCCCTTGTTGACAAGCTTGGCGCGCGCATGGGCTTCGAGCTGCTCGGTCTCGGCGGCGAAGCCCACCACGAAGGGGCGCGGGCGACGCGCGGCCACCTCGGCGAGGATATCCGGGTTGCGCACCAGACGCACCACCAGCTCATCATCCCGCTTCTTGATCTTCTCGGGCGCGACCTCGGCGGGGCGATAGTCGGCCACGGCCGCACTGGCGACAAAGAGATCGCAGTCCGCGACGCGCGCGCGCACGGCGGCCTGCATCTCCAGCGCGGTTTCCACCCGGGTCATCTCGGCCACGGCGGGATCGGGCAGGGTACTTGGCCCGCTCACCAAGGCGACCCGCGCGCCGAGCGCACCGAGCGCCTCGGCCAGGGCATAGCCCATGCGTCCCGAGCTGCGATTGCCGAGATAGCGCACCGGGTCGAGCGGCTCGCGCGTCGGCCCGGCCGTGAGCAGCACGCGCACGCCCGCGAGCGGTGCGCCGGCGGGCGGGTCGAAAAGGGCCGCGACAATCTCCAGAGGTTCGAGCATGCGTCCCGGCCCCACATCGCCACAGGCCTGGGCGCCGCTCGCCGGGCCGAGAAGCCGCGCGCCGCGCGCGCTCAGGGTGGCTACATTGGCCTGGGTGGCGGCATGGCGCCACATGGCCTGATTCATGGCCGGGGCCAGCCACAGCGGCGCCTCGCAGGCCAGCGCCAGGGTGGTCAGCAGATCGTTGCCGAGCCCGGCGGCCAGCCGCGCGAGCAGGTCGGCGGTGGCCGGCGCGATGAGCAGATGATCGGCCCAGCGCGCCAGCTCGATGTGGCTCATGCCGGCCTCGGCGGCAGCGTCGAAGGTGTG
>JAFGTZ010000427.1 GCA_016938795.1 Chromatiaceae bacterium
CGGTGGGTGTGTCCGTGGATGAGGCGGTGGGCCTGGTAGCGGTGCAGGATGTGTGCGACGGTCTCGGCGTTCACATCCATGATCTGGGTGGGTTTAGTTGCGGTGGCGGCGGTGCCCCGGCGGCGGTAATCGGCGGCGAGCGCGCGGCGGCGCTCCAGGGGTTGGCGTAGAAAGGCCCACTGCACCAGCGGGTTGCGCACCCGGCGGCGAAAGCGCTGATAGGCGCGGTCGTCGCTGCAGAGCCGGTCGCCGTGCATGAGCAGGGTGCGCTCGCCGTCGAAGTGCGCGATGAGCGGTTCGCGCGCCAACATACAGCCGCTGTCCGTGCGGAAACGCTGTCCAATGAGAAAGTCGCGATTGCCGTGCAGCAGCACGCAGGCGGTGCCACTGCGGGTCAGGGTGCGCAGGGCGGCGCGCACCTCGGGGCCGGGCGAGGCGTCGTCGTCATCGCCAATCCAGGTCTCGAAGAGATCGCCGAGGATGTAGAGCCGTGCGGCCTGTGGCGCGCGCGTGCGCAGGAATCCGAGAAAGCGCTCCAGCGTGGCCGGCTGTTCGGCCGAGAGATGCAGATCGGCGATGAAGAGTGTCTCGCCCGCCACGCCCAGGCTCCCCTGTCTTGTGCTCAGGCGTCGAGAATCTCGGCCTTTTCGATGATGACATCGGTCATCGGCACGTCCTGATGCCCGTGGCGGCTGCCGGTGGCCACGCCCTTGATGGCCTCGACCGTCTCCATGCCCTCGATCACGCGCGCGAAGACGCAGTAGCCCCAGCCGTCCTGTCCGGGATAGTCGAGAAAGCCGTTGTCGGAGACGTTGATGAAGAATTGCGCCGTGGCCGAGTGCGGTTGCATGGTGCGCGCCATGGCGAGCGTGCCGGTGAGATTTTTCAGACCGTTCTTGGCCTCGTTCTCGATGGGCGCGCGGGTGGGTTTCTGGTTGAAGCTGGTGTCGAAGCCACCGCCTTGGATCATGAAGCCGTTGATCACGCGATGAAAGAGGGTGCCGTCATAGTGGCCGTCGCGGACGTATTGCTCGAAATTGGCGCAGGTCACCGGGGCCTTCTCGGTGTCGAGTTCGATGAGGATGTCGCCGTGATTGGTGGTGAGTTTGATCATAAGCCTGGTTTTCCAGCGGATGGTGGTGGCGCCGCGTCACGAGAGGCGGCGGCGGGGTTGAGTCAGAGTGCATGGTACGAACTTTGCGCCCACCGCGAAAGTCGCCGAGCGCTGAACCCCCGTCTGTGTAAGGCTCGATCTCGGTGGTCCGTTCAGCCGTTCAGTAGGTGCGGGTCAGCGATCCAGCCTTCGAGCGGATCGCTAACAGGCATTGGTATGGGTCTTGGGGATCCTGGCGCGGTGGGCTGGCCATCGTCATGCGCCTGCTGCGTCCAGGCCCAGGCGGTCTGGATGGCACAGAGCAAGGCATCGAGCGTATCGCCGCCAGGATCATCCGCCAGGCTGAGCGGGGCCTGAATTTCCAGGCCATAGGCTGATCGGGTGCGGCCATCGAGGATCATGGTCAGCAGTTCGCGGCGGGGCTGCTCCCGCTCGGGGCTTTGCTTCCTGGGGTCATCTTGTTTGTAGGGTCGGCGTCCAATGAGTGCGCGTGCGAGCAAGCCGGGATAGGCCTCGACGCAAATGCGCTCCGGGTCGCCGTCATGGACTCTCGGAATCGTGATGCCAGCGCGCAGCAGCTGCGGTGCGCCCTCGAAAAACATCAACCCGACCGGGGTGCCATAGAGCTTCTGCGGACTGATGGCACCGGCGGCTTGCCTCGCCGGGGGCGGCTGGTGAAATCAATGCCGTAGATCTGCATTCATTTGACAGTTAGGCTTGTTGATGCTTTTGCTATCCTGATAAGAGACAATAGCGCCTCGTTAACAGCTTCCTCTGATGGAAAAGCTTCAGCTACTTCAGGTCTTGACATCTTGGACGTCTCAGGACGCAGACCCAACGTTATGCGCTACTTGATTTAAGAGGAAAACGTTCTGGATGCTTAATAATTTCTCTAGTCAAGTCAACATCTAAATCAGGCCAGTAAAAATGATCTGGCGATTGTTCTTCTACATTTACAATTGACTTGACC
>JAFGTZ010000428.1 GCA_016938795.1 Chromatiaceae bacterium
GCCTCGACCTCCAGCGAGCGGTCGTGCCCGGCGCGCAGCTCGGCGACGCGCTCGGCATTGATGTCGAAGCCCAGGGTCGGGTAGTGCTTGCCAAACTCCACGGCGAGCGGGAGCCCCACATAGCCAAGCCCCAGAATACCAAGCCGCGCCTTGCTTAAATCGGCCTCAAAGCTCATGCGTGGGCACCTCGCTGCTGCTGACAGCCCGTGTCTGGGCGGATGAGGTTAGGGCAGTTGCACCGGAGCGGGGGCCTGCCAGTCGGCGGCCCGATGCTCGGCCACCACCGTGGTGTAGATGCCGCCGCGCACGTTGAATTCGGCCGTCAGACGCATGAAGCGCGGCTCGGTCGCGGCCACCAGGTCGGCGAGGATGCGGTTGGTCACGGCCTCGTGGAAGGCGCCTTCGTCGCGGTAGGACCAGACATAGTTCTTGAGCGCCTTGAGTTCGACGCAACGCGCGTTGGGCACATATTCGAGCAGCATCTCGGCAAAGTCCGGCTGTCCGGTCTTGGGGCACAGGCAGGTGAACTCGGGGATGCGGATGCGGATCGTATAGTCACGCTCGGTTTGGGGGTTGGCGAAGGTATCGAGCGAACGACTGGGAGCACTGGGCATAGATGGGTCTCTCTTGGGACGAATCAGTATTGCGGTGTCAGGCCAAGGGCGCTGAAGAGGCGCATTGTACGCCCTGCAAGGCGTTGGGGCGAGACGCGGCCCCCTGTCGGGCATTTGCCGCATTGGCGCTCAGCGCTTGGCTTTCGAGCGCATATCCCCAATGATGCAATGGTTGAACGCGACGGTCTTGGGGCGGAATTCGAGCCAGGCACGAACCGGCGAGTGCGGGGCTTCGGCAGACTTGCGAAACCTCTTGATCCTGCCCCCGATCGCGTTAAGCTTGGGCGCTCAAGCCCGATTGCGTATTGTCAATGACAGAGGAGCTGGATTATGGCGCGTATCGTCATCCTCGGTGCCGGTATCTCGGGGCACACCGTGGCTCGGTATTTGGGTAAATGGGTCGGCAAGCAACACGAGATCGTGGTGGTCTCGCCGAACGCCAAGTGGAACTGGATCCCCTCCAACATCTGGGTGGGTGTGGGCGAGATGACCGAGAAACAGGTCACCTTCGAACTTGCGCCTGTCTACAAAAAGATCAACGTCACCTTCCATCAGGCGCGTGCCATTTCCATCAATCCCGAGGGCAGCGCCGAGAGCGAGCGTCCCTTCGTGACGGTGGAATACACCGATGCGGCGCGCGCGGGTCAGACCGCCAACATCGACTACGACTATCTGGTCAACGCGACCGGCCCCAAGCTCAATTTCGACGCCACCCCCGGCCTTGGGCCAGACAAGGGCTACACCACCTCGGTATGCACCGCGCACCATGCGCTGCACGCCAACGCGCAGCTCCAGGAGAACATCGCCGCCATGAAGCGCGGTGAGCGGCGCACCTTTGTCATTGGCACCGGGCATGGCATGTGCACCTGTCAGGGTGCGGCCTTCGAGTACGTCTATAACGTGGACCACACCCTGCGCAAGGCCGGGGTGCGGGCGCTCGCGCGCATTGTCTGGATCAGCAACGAGTATGAGCTGGGCGACTTCGGCATGGGCGGCGTGCACATCACCCGCGGCGGCTATGTCACCAACGGCAAGGTGTTCGCCGAATCGCTCATGGTCGAGCGCGGCGTCTCCTGGATCACCCGCGCCCATGTCACCAAGGTCGAGCCGGGCAAGATTCATTACGAGACGCTCGATGGCGAATACAAGGAACTCGACTTCGACTTCGCCATGCTGATTCCGCCCTTCGCTGGCGTGGGGCTCAAGGCCTACGACAAGGCGGGCGAGGACATTACTG
The DNA here is from genome assembly GCA_016938795.1 of Chromatiaceae bacterium. GTDB lineage: Bacteria > Pseudomonadota > Gammaproteobacteria > Chromatiales > Chromatiaceae > Marichromatium. The sequence continues at coordinate 1,852 of JAFGTZ010000428.1, forward strand.
CCGAGGTGTTCGCGCCCAACGGCTTCATGAAGGTGGATGCCGACTACAATCCCAAGCCCTA
>JAFGTZ010000429.1 GCA_016938795.1 Chromatiaceae bacterium
CCAGATCATGGATGTGAACGCCGAGACCGTCGCACACATCCTGCACCGCTACCAGGCCCACCGCCTCATCCACGGACACACCCACCGTCCCGCCGATCATCAACTTACAGTCAACGGCCAAACCGCCGAACGCCTCGTGCTCGCCGACTGGAACGCCGAACGCGGCGAGGTGCTGGTACACCGCCCCGGCGAGTGGCGACGCGAGCCGGTGGAGTAGATTTACTGTATAAAAAACACGAATTGTTGTAGAGTTCAGAGCAGCTTTCCAGAATTACGTCCATGGATTAGGCGGGAGACTGGCTCTTTATGGGGATGGCTCGCGATAATGTTTTACCTTGCCTTCCAGCAGCCGGAGCACATCACCAGAACCCTAGCCGTCCTTTCGCAGGAGCAGTGCTTGACATGAGGCTTGCCCAAGGATTCAAGATCGAATGCGTGCTTTTTTCGCCCACTCTACCCCCGACTTAGATCACGCCGATTGGCAGCTCCTCGCCGAACATCTCGGAAATGTCGCGCATCTAGCCGCAGTCCGTGCCGCTCCCTTCACTTGTGAGGCGCTTGCCGAGACCGCCGGGCTACTCCACGACATTGGTAAATACTCAACCGATTTTCAGCGCCGACTTGCAGGCGAGGCGGTACGGGTTGATCACGCAACCCGAGGTGCGCTGGTGGCGATTGAGCGCTATCCCGGCATTGGCCAACTGCTCGCTTACATCATCGCTGGGCATCACAGTGGGCTGGCAAACGGCATCGAATCTGGCGAGCGAACCGCTCTGCGCGAGCGGCTAACGCGGGCTGGATTGCCGCCTCTGCTTGATGTCTGGCAACACGAGATCAAACTGCCACTAGAGCTGAAACCACCACCACTTAAAACGCATAGTCGCGAACGTGCCATGTTTCAGCTGTCTTTTTTGGTGCGGATGTTGTTCTCCTGTCTGGTCGATGCCGATTATCTCGACACTGAAGCCTTCTACAACCGGATTGAATGTCGTGAGGCCTTGCGTGGGATCCCATTACCCTCACTGATAGCGCTGCGTGATCAACTTGATAGTTACCTTAAAGATTTTACGGTTGCACATCCGATTGATCAGCTACGTGGAACCATTCTCCATCATGTTCGCGCCCAAGCAGGACTGTCACCGGGCTTGTTCTCCCTAACAGTCCCAACCGGCGGTGGGAAGACTCTGACGTCGCTTGCTTTCGCGCTCGATCATGCACTGATGCACGGATTACGCCGTGTTATCTATGTCATCCCTTTCACCAGTATTGTTGAGCAGACTGCCACAAGTTTCCGTCAAGCCCTCGGCGCTTTGGGCGAGGCTGCGGTGCTAGAGCATCACAGTGCATTTGTGGCATCTACCAATAACGAGGAACCCCAAGCGCGTGAAAAACTTCGACTGGCGATGGAGAACTGGGATGCACCAATCATTGTTACTACCGCCGTGCAGTTTTTTGAGAGTCTGTTTGCTGCGCGTCCCTCACGATGCCGCAAGCTCCATAATATTGCCGGCAGTGTAGTTATCCTCGACGAGGCCCAGACCCTGCCACTGAAGCTACTGCGCCCTACCATCGCCGCTATCGACGAACTAGCACGCAATTACGGCTGCACCCTGGTGCTATGCACCGCTACTCAACCAGCGCTGAACGCTCCCGAATTTTGCGGCGGGCTGGAAAATGTGCGCGAACTCGCGCCCGACCCGGCTTCGCTCTACCGTCAACTCGATCGGGTTCGGGTCGGTCATCTCGGCGATGTCGAGGACGCAGCCTTGGTCGCGCGCCTGCAAGGACATGAGCAGGTGCTCTGCATCGTCAACAACCGCCGCCATGCCCGCGCACTCTATCAGGCGATCGCTGAACAGCCGGGTGCCTGCCATCTCTCCACACTGATGTGCGCGCGCCACCGCAGCGTGGTGCTCGCCGAAGTGCGCGAGCGACTGAACCAGGGCGCACCCTGCCGGTTGGTCGCAACCTCGCTGATTGAGGCCGGAGTAGATGTCTCCTTCCCGGTGGTCTATCGCGCCGAGGCTGGACTCGACTCGATCGCTCAGGCCGCCGGGCGCTGTAATCGTCACGGCAAGGAGCGAGCCGAAGACAGTCCGGTGTGGGTGTTCGCGCCTGCCGGCGACACCTGGTTGCCGCCGCCCGAGCTGAAGCAGTTTGCCCAAGCCGGGCGTGAGGTGTTGCGCCACCACGGCGAGGCACCGCTCGCCCCGGCGGCGATCACCGCCTATTTCCAGCACCTCTACTGGCAGCAGGGCGATGATGCGCTGGATAGGCACGACCTGCTTGAACTGCTGCGGCGCAGCCGTCTCGACGGGTTACCGTTCGAGACGCTCGCGGCACGCTATCGGTTGATCGAAACCACCCAGATAGCAGTCATCGTGCCCTATGACGAAGAGGCGCGCGCCGCACTCGCGGCGCTGGACCATGTGCCCAGTTGCGGTGGTGTTGCTCGACGGCTACAGACCTATCTGGTGCAGGTGCCGATGCGCGCCCTAGCCGAGCTGCGCGCAGTTGGCGCAGTGCAGCCGGTGGCAGAGGCGCGCTGGGGTGAGCAGTTTCTGGCGCTCATGAACCCGGATCTCTACAGCCCAGACTACGGCTTGTGGTGGGAGGAGCCGACATTCGTGAGCTTGGCCAACACGATTATCTGAAGGGACAGGAGAACAGCCGTATGAGCTTCGGTATCCGATTGCACATCTGGGGGGAGCGCGCCTGCTTCACCCGTCCGGAGATGAAGGTCGAGCGGGTGAGCTACGACATCATCACGCCCTCGGCGGCACGCGGCATCCTTGAGGCAATCCACTGGAAGCCTGCCATCCGCTGGCACATCGACTGTATCCAGGTGCTCCGCCCGATCCGTTTCGAGTCGATCCGGCGCAACGAGGTCGGTGGCAAGCTCCCGGCAGCGACAGTACGCAAGGCGATCAAGGCGGGGACCACCGCCGGTGTAGCGAAGTGGATTGAGGAGGATCGCCAGCAGCGCGCCGCGACCGTGCTGCGTGATGTCGGTTACGTGATCGAGGCCCACTTCACACTGACCGAGCGCGCCGGTGACGAGGACAACGTGGGCAAGCACCTCGACATCTTCAACCGGCGTGCGCGGCGCGGGCAGTGCTTCCACATGCCCTGTCTCGGGGTACGCGAGTTCCCAGCCAACTTCCGTTTGCTGGAAGACGACGAGCCATACCCCGCAGTCGCCGAGGCGCTCGCTGGTGAACACGACCTTGGCTGGATGCTTCACGACATCGACTTCGCCGACGGCATGACCCCACGCTTCTTCCGCGCCCGCATGATTGATGGCCGGGTCGATGTCCCGGCCTGGGACGACACGGAGGTCCGGGCATGATCCTGCAAGCGCTCCATCGTCATTACCTGCACCTGCTGGAACACGACACAGAGGGCGTCGCCACGTTCGGCTACAGCCAAGAGAAGGTAAGTTACGCCATCGTACTCAATGCAGTGGGGACGGTCGTCGCCGTCGATGACATTCGCGATACCAGCGCCAAGAAGCCACGGCCTCGATTGTTGGAGGTGCCGCAGCCGGTCAAGCGAACCGCTGGTATCAAGCCCAATATCCTGTGGGACAAGACCAGCTATGTACTGGGAGTGAGCACCTCCAGCAATCGCGCCAAGCTGGAGCATGCAGCATTCAAGGCATTGCATGAGGACATGTTGGACGGAACCGAGGATCCTGGATTGCTGGCGCTGCTGCGCTTCCTGCAGTGGTGGACGCCGGAGCGGTTCGTCCCCCCCATGTTCACCGACGAGGTGCTCGATACCAACCTGGTCTTCCGCCTCGACGGCGAGCGGCGCTATCTGCACCAGCGCGAGGCGGCGCGTCAGGTGCGTGCCGGCTTGCTGGCCGAAGCCGGGGACGATGGTAAACACGCCACCTGTCTAGTGACCGGGGTGTGGCAACCGGTGGCGCGTCTGCACCCGCCAATCAAGGGCGTGAGTGGGGCACAAAGTTCGGGGGCAGCGATCGTCTCCTTCAACCTTGATGCCTTCACCTCCTACGGCAAGGAGCAAGGGGACAATGCCCCGGTCTCGAAGGGAGCTGCCTTTGGCTATACCACGGCGCTCAACCATTTGCTGCGCCCGGGCGAGCACAACCATCAACGTGTACTGATTGGCGACACCAGCGTGGTGTTCTGGGCCGAGACCTCCGCTGGCGAGCCCGCCCCCGAGGCCGAGCTGTTGCTCGACCTGCTGCTCGATCCGCCGCCCGACGAGGCGCAGGAGACACAACGAGTGCGCGAGGTGCTGGAAGATGTGCGCCAGGGGCGTCCCCTGATCGGACGCGAGCCCGGACTGGCGCCCGACACGCGGATGTTCGTGCTGGGACTCGCGCCCAACGCCTCGCGGTTATCGGTTCGCTTCTGGCATGTCGATACCCTGGAGGCACTGACCCGCCGTCTCGCCCAACACACCGATGACTTGCGGCTCGAACCCGTGCCCTGGCGCACCGCACCCGGAGTGCGGCGGCTGGTGCTGGCGACGGTGCCACACCGCGACGGCACTAAACCCAAAATGGATGATGCCTTCGACAACCTGGTCGGTGAGCTGCTGCGCGCCATCCTCACCGGTAGCCGCTATCCGCGCAGTCTGTTGGCCAACACCATCATGCGTATTCGCGCCGACGGTCATGTCTCAGGTCTGCGCGTAGCCATCTGCAAGGCCATCCTGATACGCGAGCAGCGTCTGGGCAGCCCGTCGCACTCGGCAGTGAAGTGCGGATCGAAACACACATCCGATGAGGAGATCCCCGTGAGTCTTGACACCCAATCGACCCAGCCCGGTTATCTGCTCGGGCGACTGTTTGCACTACTGGAGCACATCCAGCGCAGTGCGCTCGGCAAGCAGGTCAACGCCACCATCCGTGATCGCTATTACGGTGCCGCCTCGGCCACGCCAGCCTCGATCTTCCCGGTGTTGCTGCGCAATACCCAGAACCATCTCGCCAAGCTGCGCAAGGAGCGCACGGGGTTGGCGGTGACGCTGGAGCAACAGCTCGGCGCGATCATCGACGGGCTGCCGGAGCACTTCCCACGCAGTCTGCGCATCGAGGACCAGGGGCGCTTCGCCATTGGTTACTACCACCAAACCCAGGCGCTCTATACCAAGCACTCTGCCACTGACAGCGCCGACGACGAGACCCAGCCAGAAGGAGCCGACGCATGAGCACCATCGCCCACCGCTATGAATTCGTCTATCTGTTTGACGTCACCAACGGCAACCCCAATGGCGATCCAGACGCGGGTAATCTGCCCCGGCTCGACCCCGAGACCAACTGCGGTCTGGTCACCGACGTCTGTCTCAAGCGTAAGATCCGCAACTTCGTCAGCCTTGCCAAAGAGTCCGAACCGGGGTACGAGATTTATATGCAGGAGAAAGCGGTGCTCAATCAGCAGCATCAGCGCGGCTATGCGGCGATCGGAGTCGAGCCGGTTTCCAAGAAACTACCGAAAGACAAAGTGACGGCGCAGGAACTGACTGCCTGGATGTGCAGAAACTTCTTCGATGTTCGCACCTTCGGCGCGGTGATGACCACCGAGATCAACGCCGGTCAGGTGCGCGGCCCGGTGCAACTTGGCTTCGCCACTTCGATTGAGCCGGTGCTGCCGCTGGAGGTTTCAATTACCCGCATGGCGGTGACCACCGAGGCCGAGGCCGAGAAGCAGAGCGGCGATAACCGCACCATGGGGCGCAAGCACATCCTGCCCTATGGCCTCTATCGCGCGCATGGCTTCATCTCGGCCAAGCTTGCCGAGCGCACCGGGTTCTCCGCAGGCGACCTGGAGCTGCTGTGGCAGTCGCTCATCAACATGTTCGAGCATGATCGTTCCGCCGCTCGCGGCGAGATGGCTGCGCGCAAGCTGATCATTTTCGAGCACGAGAGCGCGCTCGGCAACGCCCCGGCGCATCAGTTGTTCGATGCCGTTGAGATCAGTCGCGCTCCCGGCGAGGACGAGCGGCCTGCGCGCAGCTTCAAAGACTATCGCATCGACATCGCGCATGCGGCCATTCCGCAGGGCGTGCGGGTGATCGAAAAGCTCTAACCCCGAGGAGGGGCGGGACATGGACGACGCTGACTTCATCCCACTCTCGGCCCTCCAGCACTATCTCTACTGCCCGCGCCAGTGCGCGCTGATCCACCTCGAACGGCTCTGGGAGGAGAACGCCTATACCGCCCAGGGCCGCCTACTCCACGATCGCGCCGACCAGCCCGGCGCTGAGCTCCGCCACGGCGTGCGGACCCTAACCGCCCTGCCGCTGGCCCAAGCCGAGCTGGGGATCAGCGGGGTTGCCGATGTCGTCGAGATGCACGACCAGCCGGATGGTCCATGTCCCTATCCGGTGGAGTACAAGCGCGGGCGACCGAAGTCACATCGCGCCGACGAGGTCCAGCTCTGCGCCCAGGCGCTTTGTCTGGAGGCAATGTTTGGGCGGTTAGTGCCTGAGGGCGCGCTTTACTATGGCCAAGCGCGACGGCGCAAGCTGGTGCACTTCGATCCCGCACTTCGCGAGCTAACGCTGGAGACCATCCAGGCGGTGCGCGTCATGTTCGCTGCCGGGCATACGCCTGCCGCGCGCTATCGGGCGGCGCGCTGCGATGCCTGCTCGCTGATCGAGCACTGTCAACCCCGGTTGCTGGCGCGTGCGAACGGTGTCGATGCTTGGCTGCGCAGCCAGCTCGATGAGGAGGAGTGAAGGATGCGGCGTCTGCTCAATACGCTGTACGTAACCACCGAAGGTGCCTGGATCAGGAAGGATGGCGCCAATATCGTGGTCGAGGTCGAGGGGGCCGAGCGGGGACGGCTCCCTGTCCACATGCTCGAATCACTGGTGTGTCTCGGGCGGATGATGGTCTCGCCACAGTTGCTCGGTTATTGCGCCGAGCAGGGGATCTGCGTCTCCTTCCTGTCACCGAACGGACGCTTCCTGGCGCGCATGGAGGGACCGGTCTCGGGCAACGTACTGTTGCGGCGCGAGCAGTACCGGCGCAGCGACGATCCGGCGCGCTGTGCCGCACTGGTGCGCAATCTGCTGACCGGCAAGGTGCACAACCAGCGCGCCGTGGTCAGCCGGGCGCTGCGCGATCACGGCGCGAGCCTCACACCAGAGGTGCGTGCCGCGCTGGAGCAGGTCCGTAAGGGGCTGCGTCGCATCATGATCCGCCTTCGCGAAGAGGTGTCGCTGGAGGTGCTGCGCGGGCTCGAAGGAGATGCGGCGCGCGCGTATTTCAGTGTCTATGGCCATCTGGTGCGGGTTGATCTGGGCGAGCATGCTTTCAGCGGACGCAACCGTCGCCCGCCGCGCGACCCCGTCAACGCGCTGCTGTCCTTTCTCTATACACTGCTTACTCACGACTGTCGGTCGGCGCTGGAGACCATTGGGCTCGATCCGGCGGTGGGATTCCTGCACCGCGACCGACCTGGACGACCGAGCCTCGCGCTCGATTTAGTTGAGGAGTTGCGCCCGGTGGTCGCCGACCGTCTGGCGCTAACCCTGCTCAATCGCAAACAGCTCACCAAGACTGACTTCATCTTCCTCGACAATGGCGCAGTCCTGCTCAAAGAGAATGCACGTAAGACGTTGCTGACGGCCTATCAGGAGCGTAAGCGCGAGATGGTGCAGCACCTCTTTTTCGAGGAGCAGGCGCCACTCGGTTTGTTCCCCCTATTGCAGGCGCAACTGCTCGCCCGTCACCTACGCGGCGATCTCGACGCCTACCCCCCTTGTCTGTGGAGGTAAACCGCCATGATGGTACTGGTCAGCTACGACGTCAGTACCCGCGAGCCGGAAGGACCGAAGCGGCTGCGACAAGTCGCCAAGGCATGTCTCGATTATGGGCAGCGCGTCCAGTACTCAGTCTTCGAGATCGAGGTTGACCCCGGACAGTGGGCTTTGCTTAAACAACGACTTCTGGACTTGATTGACCCGAAGCAGGATAGCCTGCGCTTTTACTACCTCGGCAAAAATTGGCAGCGTCGTGTTGAACATATCGGCGCGAAGGAGACGCTCGACCTCCATGGCCCATTGATCCTCTAGCCAGAGAAACGCGAACCACAAGTAACCGGCGAAACCCTGGAAGGTTCGCAAATTTTTATCTTTATGTTTTATAAGAATATTTACTCATGAAGTTGCTGTTAGGATGTTGCTTAGTGAAAATCCATCGCTGGTTCGCGAAATGGGTCAAACTGACTTCAGCACTTCAACGGGTTACGATGAGGGAGTCGCGCCCAATACGGGCGCGTGGATTGAAACAGAAGCTGAACAGGAAAGACAGAAGCGGGCTCGCCAGGTCGCGCCCAATACGGGCGCGTGGATTGAAACGCCGCCAGATCGACTACAAGTGCCAATGGCACGGGCGTCGCGCCCAATACGGGCGCGTGGATTGAAACAGGAAGGAGCTGGAGGACACGCTCAAGAAGAAAGGCGTCGCGCCCAATACGGGCGCGTGGATTGAAACGGCGGCACCCTCGGCCCGGACGGGCGGATTTATGGGAGTCGCGCCCAATACGGGCGCGTGGATTGAAACTTCGGCGTCACCCGCGTGGTCGAGGGCACCGATACGTCGCGCCCAATACGGGCGCGTGGATTGAAACTCACCAACCATGTGCGCGGCTACAAAAACCCCGAGTCGCGCCCAATACGGGCGCGTGGATTGAAACTCGGCGCCCAGCCGCCCGCCGTGAAGGGGCTGCGCGATGTCGCGCCCAATACGGGCGCGTGGATTGAAACACCCGCACCCTGGCCGCCCTTGGCACCGTCAACCGTCGCGCCCAATACGGGCGCGTGGATTGAAACATGGGATCCCGTACAACAGCACGGACATCCTCATCGTCGCGCCCAATACGGGCGCGTGGATTGAAACTGTGCGGGCACAGCCAGGCGCTCGGTGCAATCTGGCGTCGCGCCCAATACGGGCGCGTGGATTGAAACGGCGCAATGACTGGTGTAGCGAGCACGGTCTCGACGTCGCGCCCAATACGGGCGCGTGGATTGAAACACTGGCCTGCCGGGCGATCTCATCCGCCAGGCTGGTCGCGCCCAATACGGGCGCGTGGATTGAAACCGGCGCCGGGCGCTCGATCAGCAGGGCCTCGGCGGTCGCGCCCAATACGGGCGCGTGGATTGAAACTGTTTTTGGATGGGGAGCATGGCGGTTTTCCTCAGTCGCGCCCAATACGGGCGCGTGGATTGAAACCTGGGCGATGGTATGGCAGTCTCGCGCATCATGGCGGTCGCGCCCAATACGGGCGCGTGGATTGAAACCACGCATCTGGCGGCGGGTGCGCGGCAGGCTGGGCGTCGCGCCCAATACGGGCGCGTGGATTGAAACTTCTGCGCCCATCACAAATCCTCCGGCAAATGTGCCTGTCGCGCCCAATACGGGCGCGTGGATTGAAACTAGCAACCAAACATCGAGGTGACCCATGGCGAACAGTCGCGCCCAATACGGGCGCGTGGATTGAAACCCCGGCGGCGACGATGCCGTCGGCGGACACGGCGGGTCGCGCCCAATACGGGCGCGTGGATTGAAACCACAACACATCCTTCACCACGTCCCAGGTTTTCACGTCGCGCCCAATACGGGCGCGTGGATTGAAACCAGGATGAAACTGCCGTATTGCCGCGCGCGCTTTTCGTCGCGCCCAATACGGGCGCGTGGATTGAAACGGAAAGTCCGCAGACAGCGGCTCGGCATAGCTCAGTCGCGCCCAATACGGGCGCGTGGATTGAAACATGGTTATCTCCGTCGCGGCTGACTGGCGCGCATCGGGTCGCGCCCAATACGGGCGCGTGGATTGAAACTCCACGAAGAGATTGCCGGTCACATCCTCCCACCAGGTCGCGCCCAATACGGGCGCGTGGATTGAAACCAAATAGAGACAGGGGTGTCGTTGTCGTCGTCATCGTCGCGCCCAATACGGGCGCGTGGATTGAAACCCGGGTGAGCAGGCCGCCCGAGATGGACGCCGGGGAGTCGCGCCCAATACGGGCGCGTGGATTGAAACCCGCCATGATCAGGCTATCGTCGTCGCCGCTGATGTCGCGCCCAATACGGGCGCGTGGATTGAAACATCCCGACCGCTGAAGCCACCGCCACTCGCGCCGCTGGTCGCGCCCAATACGGGCGCGTGGATTGAAACGCCGCTGTGCTGGTGAGATAGTCGCCCGCGCAGGCGTCGCGCCCAATACGGGCGCGTGGATTGAAACGGTGGCGACCCTGACCGCGAAGAGGGCTGCCCGTGTCGCGCCCAATACGGGCGCATGGATTGAAACCTCTCGCTGCGCGTCTTTATCTACAAGGGCTCGCGAGGTCGCGCCCAATACGGGCGCGTGGATTGAAACCGGCGGCACGATCTGGACCACACATGGGCGAAGGAGCCAAAACGCGCGCCTCCGCAGCGCAAGATAAAGCGGCAAAGGCGTGATCCGCTAGTTCACAGGGGGCGCTGATGTGTCCGTAATGCAATCGCCGCCTGAGGTGCGCCTGATAGGATTCAGGTTTTGTCCAGAGTCAAGCCAGACGCTCCTCGGGAGAAAGATCTGTAGCCAGGCGTTCGACGTTCGCAATGAATTTCAACAGAATCGGATGCTCGACACAGACCATGCCAAGAGACATTCCCAGCCGCCAAGAGGATCACTCCGAATCGTTCCGCATGCTCCATCGAGGCAGCGCGCATGGAGCACCTTAGGCAAGATTGCGACAGTGCGTCTCGCGCACCAGGAGCGCGCCAATGAGGCCAATGCCGGCGAAGGCGCAGGAGAGCCAGAGGCCGCGTCGGTAATCCTCCAGGCTGTAGAGACGCACCCCCTCGACCAGGGTGCCATCCCACCCCAGATCCATGACCCAGCCGAAGGCCGGCTGCAGGATGGCCGCGCCGAGAAAGAGCCCGGTGTTGGCCAGCGCAATAGCCATGCCC
>JAFGTZ010000430.1 GCA_016938795.1 Chromatiaceae bacterium
TGATGATTGATGGCTTCCAGATGCTCCCGCATGGACTTGCCGCCCACCGTCAAACCCTTGTCAATGACCAGTTCGGTCTCGCGCAGGGTCAACGTATTGCCCTCGATCCGGTTGCTCTCGAAGGTGTACTCGATGTCCAGGGCATGCAGGATCGAAGGGATATCGAGCGGACGCAGGGCATCGAGCCGCGCCTTCAGTCGATCGATCTCGCGCAACAATTCGGTCAGGTCTTCCATCTCATCTCCTTAAACCTCAAGACTCAAACACCCTCCGCGCAACGCACGATTTCGCTGTAGCCGATCACCACGCTGCCGCGGGACTTGGCGATCAGCTTGCCGAAGGGGTCTTTCACCTTAAACAGCCGGGGGCTGCGCGGAGCCGCAATCGAACACGGCATACAGCCAGTACCGATTCCTCAGATTGCAGGCACGCGCCCACTCGTTCTCGGTCAGCTCAATCTCGCCAGTCCCGACGCGGCCCTTGACCTCGATGCCGCGCTCATCGCCGGGCCGCCTTGAAAGCAGGTCGAAGCCCGGGTAGTCGGAGAGACCTGCCAGGCGCGCCCTCTCGGGGGTCGATACATCCCTGACATCGGCCCCCTGGACTGCGTCGTGGGCGACCGCTACCTCCATCGCGATGCGCTCGACCTCCGCGTTGCGGGCCTTGACGTCCTCCGGGTCCTGGGAGGGCTGAACGAGCGCCGTGGCGATGATCTCCACTCTACCTGCCTGGATTAGCTCCACCTCTCTGCGGGCCTGCTGGATCGCCAGCGCCCGGCGCTCCTTGATGCTCCGTTGCTGCTCCTTGATCCGTTCGAGCTCGGTCTGAGCCGCACGGTTGCCCTCGCGCGACATCGAAGTGTAGCGCTTGCGGGCGGCAAGCTGTTGCAGCTGGGCGAGCTTGCCGAGCAACTCGGTCTTGATGTGCTGCTCTCCGGCGAGGCGCCAGGTCTCGCTCTGGGCGAAGAATACCACGCTGCCGGGGTTGGCCTTGGCGGCAGGCTTCAGCAGCAGCTGGTGCTCAACGGGCGCTTCCACCATGCGGCCGTCGGCATACTGCTTGATCCCGACTAGTCGCTGCTCGACAACCTCCTCGGTGTGGAAGGCGGGGAAGCCTGGATCGATAGCGCGGACCACGCTGACGCGGGCAACGTGGAAGAGGTAAGGCGCGGTGGCGGAGACGTCCGTGAAAATTGCGCCCCGCTTGCCAGCGCTGCGGCTCTGCTCTACGCCTAAGCTCGACAGGCGCTCGAAGACCGGCTCGCCGGGATGCAGGAAGATGGCATCCCGCGGGTCATTGGGACGGTAGACCGTGAAGCGATTACGCGCCGATTCCGGGTAGATATCGAGCAGGGACATCAGACTCTCCACCACCCCACGGTGTCGCGGTCGCAGGAAGAACTGCCCATCGAGATCGCCCACCAGGTCGACGCCGATCAGGGGGGCGGCGTGCTCGAGGTAACGGCGCACGTAGCCAGGCAGGAGGCGGCGCATCTCCTCGATAGTAAGCGCTTCCTGCAGCTGCGGCAGGGCGGCTTTCGCCTCGCCGCCTTTGCCGTAGATGCTTTCCTCCCGCGCCTCGATGGCACGGATCTGCTCGACCGTGAGCTCGCCAGCAAGCTCCATGGCTTCGCGGTCCGCTTCGTCTTCGGACTCGACCGCGCGCTGGACGTACTCGGTCAGGGGAAGCCCCGCGAAGATGCGTCCGACGACATCGAAGACCTTGTCCGACCCCAGTTGCTTGCGGATCTCCTCCAGCTTATCGAGCAGCGTCTTCAAGACCCGGCCTTTACGGGTCTTGCCGGCCACCAGGTTGATGATGGCCACTTTGTCGCGCTTCTGGCCGTAACGATGGATACGGCCCCTCCGCTGCTCGAGGCGGGCGGGGTTCCAGGGAATGTCGTAGTTGATGAGGATCCAGCAGACGTGCCGCCTGGCGATTGAGCAGCCGCGCCTGGTTGTAGTAATGGCGGATGTAGGCCGTGGTCTGGTTGTACAGGGCCTGCTCGCTGACCTCGCCCTGGGTAAGCTCGTAGCTCACCGTGTCGCACAGGCACTCGGGGTAAAGGGGCGACCGTGCAGGTCGCCCATCTCCTCCTTGACGCGACGGATGAAGTGCCGGTTGCGGGACTCACGCGGGAAACGGGCAAAGGTGGTCTCGGTGCTAAACAGCTCCGGCTCAAGCAGCCGCCACAGGCAGTAGTAGGGAAACTCCATGCCCATGTGGGGCGTCGCGGTCAGAAGAAGCAGATGATGCGCCGCCCACGGCATCTTCCA
>JAFGTZ010000431.1 GCA_016938795.1 Chromatiaceae bacterium
GCAGCGCTCGCGTGCCCAGGTCGATGTCGGGGCTGAGCGCCTCGATATGGCCCTCGAAGCGCCGTCCCGGATAGGCCGCAACCTCGATGCGCACCGACTGGCCTGGAGAGACCTGGCTCAGATGGCGCTCGGGCAGGCTGTAATCGACATAGATGGGGTTGAGCGACTGCAAGGTCACGATGGGGTCTCCGGCGCTCAGAAACTGGCCTGGATTGACCTGGCGAATGCCAAGCTCGCCGCTGAAGGGGGCGCGGATGGTTTTTTTCGCGATGCCGGCCTGCTTGGCCGCGACCAGGGCGCGCGCTTGGTCGAGCTGGGCGCTGGCGGCATCGAAATCGCCTTGGGCCACCGCGCGATCACGCAGCAGTTGCCGTGTCCGCTCCAGTTGAATGCCTGCCAGGCGCTCGGCGGCCAGCAGTCCGTCGAGATCGGCGCGATCAATGCTGTCATCGAGACGCAGCAGGGGCGCGCCCGCCTCGACCCGCTCACCCGACTCGAAGAGAATCTCGCGGACCTGTCCCTCGACCTCGCTGCTGACCTCAACCCATTGCACCGCCTGCACGCTGCCAATGCCCCGCAGCACCGGCTCCCAGCGCGCAAGGCGCACCTCGATCACCTCGACTGTTGGGGCCGGTTGAGGCTGCGAGAAAAAGGCGATCTGCTCGCGGATCTGGCGGTATTTGAGATAACCAAGACCGGCAGCCAAGGCCGCCAGAACCATCAGCACCATGAGAATGCGGGCTAACATGCGGGTTCATGCCTCGGGGTCAAATCAAAGGCTTGAGGATCGAAACATCAGGGGAGTGGCGCGATGCAGGCGGCAGTCCTCAGGATCCCGTTCAGGGGCATGAGTATAGCCAAGCAGGCATGGTCCTGAACCAATACTCTCTATGCGGCTGTCGTGATGCTTTATATGCTCATCGCACATCAGTTTTTCGGTTTTCCTCATAGGCTCCGGGGCTGGGTGATGGCCACGGGGGCCGCCGTGAATCCCTCCCTGGAGGCTTGACCGCAGCATCCCTGCCGCTGACACCCCCGCGTCCATCCCCCAGCCCTCACCGAAAAATCCATCTGTGATTGGTATAACGTAGCGCAAGCAAGATACGCACCGCGTACCATGTGCCAGGCGCGAAGGCTGGCGCAAGGGTGCGCACTGCGCACCCGAGACTGTGATTTGCTCTATTCTGGAACTCTATCTCATGCCATCCGAATCCCTCAGGCCCCGCCTGAACAATCCCGAGGCCTATCGTCGGTGCGAGGAAGTCGATCTGCTCGATGCGCTGCTCGACGCGCGTGGGCGTCGGATACTCGAACTCGGCTGTGGTTCAGCCTGGATGACCCGCCAGCTTGTTGAGCGTTGTGGGGCCGCGCAGGTCACGGCCACCGAGGTCGATCGCATTCAGCATGATAAAAATCTCGCCATTCAGGATCTGCCGCAGGTTTGCTTCCGGCTTGGCGGCGCCGAGGCGATTGCCGATCCGGATGCCAGTTACGAGCGTGTCTGTCTGTTCAAGTCGCTGCATCATGTCCCCATCGAACTCATGGATCAGGCGCTGCGCGAGATTCATCGGGTGCTTGCGCCGGGCGGTCTGCTCTATGTCTCGGAACCCGTCTACTGGGGGCCCTTCAATGAGCTGATGCGCCTCATCCACGACGAGCGCGAGGCGCGGCTTGCGGCCTTCGAGTCCTTGATGCGCGCGCTTGAGTCCGGGCTGTTTCGGCTGGAGCGCGAGGTCTTTTATCAATCCGAGGGGCTCTATCGCGATTGGGAGAGCTTCGCCGCGCGCTTCATTCATGTGACCCACAGTCAGCGCGCGACCGATTCGGAACGGCTGGCGGTTATCCGCGCCGCCTTCGAGCGTCATCTCGGCCCCGAGGGCGCGCGTTTTCTCAAGCCGCACCGGGTTGATCTGCTGCGACGCCTGCCCTGAGCACGATTCGACTCAGCGTAGCAGCACCTCGCGGGCCTCGTTGATCTTGGCGGCCAGATAGGCCGAACCGCCCCGATCGGGATGCAGGCGCTGGATGAGACGGCGGTGAGCGGCGCGAATGGCCTCGTGCTCGGCCTGCGGACCAAGACCTAGAATGGCCAATGCCTCCTCGTTCGATAGGGGCGCTGTGCTCTCCGGGGTGCGCGGGGGGTCGGGCGCGCGTTCGTGCGCGGACGCGCGGCGCGACTCCTTGAAGGTCTGTCCGCGCTCCTGACTGAGATAGGCCTCCAGCGCCTCGGCCGATTCGGGATCGGTGCGATAGCAGAGTGCGAGCAGCTCCAGCAACTGCTCGGTGGGCACCTCCGCAAGCGCGCGTCCCCGGTGCGCGCTGGGTGGCTCGTCGCCATCGAGCAGTTCGCCGTGGATGCGCCCCGAGAGATGGTCGATGAGCAGCACAACCCGGCGGGTTGCCACCCGCGACTCATGGGCCTGCGGGCTGCCGAGTGCGCCGCGAAATTCGCGCACCCACATGGCCGTGGCCCCGGCGACCGCGCTTGGCATGAGGATGAAATTCAGCACCGGCACCAGGCTCATGCCCGCAGCTGCGGCGCCAAATCCAAGACTGAGAGCGCGCCGATGTCCGAGACGCGCGCGTATTTCGCGAAAACGCAGACCCTGATTGCCCATGGGGTAGTCACTGTACTCAAGGGCTAAAATCCAGGCCGTGTAGAGAAACCACAGCGGCGGGCCGATGAGCGGAACCCAGAGCAGCAGCAGAAAGGGGATGGCCAGCAGCAGGGCGTAGAGGATCTTGGCCAGCTCATCGAGCAGCGTGGGCAGAAGGCCGGTGAAGAGTTCGCGCCAGTCGCCCGCCTGCTCCAGCGGGCGGCCTGTGAGCAGACGCTCAACCTTGGCCGCCAGCAGTGTGTTGAAAGGCGCGGCCAGCAGATTGGCCACCAGGGTAAAGCTGTAGAACACGCCAAGCAGCACAAAGAGGGCAAACAGCGGCCACAGCAGCCACTCCAGCCAGGCGAGCCAGACCGGAACCTGGGCAAAGAGCGCCTGCATGAGTCGCTCGAACTGGCGCACGAGGACCACAATGCCAAGGCCAAAGACGAGGCTATTGATCAACAGCGGAATGAGCACGAAGAGGCGCAGTCCGGGCCGGGCGATGAGGCGCATTCCCTGCCACAGATAGCCCGCGCCAAGCAGTGGATGGGTCAGCATTGTGATGGAGAATCGGGGCTGGAGATAGGCCGCATTCTGCCATGCGCTGGCAAGGCGACCAAGCCGCGCGTTCGGATCGGAAAAAACCCGATGGCTCGCGGCTGGAGGAGGGAGCATGCTCAGGTGGGAAGTGGTAAGTCATTGTCAGTGAGGCCGGTCATGATTCAGGAGACTGTTCCAACCCGTTACTGGCATCGGCTTGAGGATGATCGTGTGCAGTGCGATCTGTGCCCGCGTCTCTGTCGCCTGCACGAGGGGCAGCGCGGGCTGTGTTTTGTGCGCGCCTGCCAGGGCGGCGAGATTGTGCTGACGACCTACGGGCGCTCCAGCGGCTTTTGCATCGACCCGATCGAGAAAAAGCCGCTGCATCATTATCTGCCCGGCACCCCGGTACTCTCCTTTGGCACGGCAGGCTGCAATCTCTCATGCAAGTTTTGCCAGAACTGGGATACGACCAAGTCGCGCGAACTCGACGCCCTGGCCGATCACGCCAGCCCCGAGGCCATCGCGCGCGCGGCGCGCTCGCTCGGCTGTCGCTCGGTGGCCTTTACCTACAACGATCCCGTGATCTTTTTCGAGTACGCCCTGGATGTGGCAAGGGCCTGCCGGGCGCTGCGAGTGCGCACAGTGGCGGTCACGGCCGGTTATATTCAGCCCGAGCCACGCGCCGAGTTCTTCGCCGGCATGGACGCCGTGAATATTGACTTGAAGTCCTTCAGCGACGACTTCTATCACCGTTTGTGCGGCGGCCATCTGCAGCCCGTGCTCGAAACCCTGGAGTATCTGGTGCGCCAGACCTCGGTCTGGGTGGAAATCACCACCTTGCTGATTCCTGGCGAGAACGATTCCGAGGCCGAGATTGACGTCCTGACTCACTGGATCGTGGAGCAGCTGAACCCTAATATTCCCTTGCATTTCAGCGCCTTTCACCCGGATTACCGCATGCTTGATCATGCCCCTACACCTGCCGCCACCCTGAGCCGGGCGCGTGCCATCGCCCTGCGCAACGGCCTGCGCCATGTCTATACCGGCAATGTGCATGACGAGGCCGGTTCCAGCACCTATTGCGCGCGCTGTGGCCAGCGCCTCATCGGGCGCGACTGGTATCAGCTCACCAGTTGGAACCTCGACGCCCAGGGCTGTTGCACCCAGTGCGGCGAGCGCTGTCCGGGCCTGTTCGAGCCTCGGCCTGGACACTGGGGCAGCCGGCGGGTGCCGGTGCGCATGAGCGATTTTGCCTGACAGCCAGCTGCACAGCTGTTTTGTTTTTCTGCGTTGGGCGTTAACTTTAGCGGGTATTAAACCCTGGTTGATGTCTAGCAGGAGTGGCCGTGATCCGAGTGATGATGGTGGAAGATGACTTGTCCACGGCAAAGCTGCTTGCGCAGCTGGTTCGCAAGCTCTGGCCGCAGGCTCGGGTCGCGCATTTTTCAGAGGGCATGACGGCGCTTGAGCACTGGCGGGAGGAGGGCGCTGATCTGGTGCTGCTCGACTGGGGACTGCCCGGGAGTGTGAGCGGTCTGGATCTGCTGCGCGACATCCGACGTGATTCGAACGATGTGGTCTGTGTCATGATCACCGGACGCGCGGCGCGCGAGATGATTCTCTCGGCGCTTCATCATCGAGTTGACGCCTACATCGTCAAGCCCTTTCGTCCCCAGGAGGTGCTAGCCCGCCTGACCGAGGTCATGAAGTCGGCGCAGGCGCTCTCGCGCATGCCCAAGCCCGCCAGCCCTGATTCGCTGGCTGATTTCGTGGCCTTGCAGTTGCGTGAGGGCGCAATCGGCATGCCGATTGCGCCCAAGTTGGTGGAAGCGCTCGCCAAGCTGCCCCAGGCGGACGCCGAACAGCGTGCCTCGCTGGTGCGCCGCTGTCGTGTCGAGCCCGCCCTGGTGGCCCGTTTGCTTGGCATAGCCAACAACAGCCACTACAACACCGGCGCGACCGTCATCGAAACCTTCGAGGGTGCGCTTGAACTGGTGGGACTCGATGGCTTGACGAATCTCGCCTTTACGCTTTCTTTGCAGCCAGGCAGCGAGCTTCGTGACGATTTCTTGCAGCGCCGCTGTTTGCTCGAACAGCGCGCCTGTCTTGATCTGGTGGCGGTTGTGAATCGTCTGGGGCAGCGCATCGAGCATGATGTCTCGGCCTGCCGCGCGGCCTGCTTGCTCTATCGAGCCGGCGAATTCACCTTGCTGCAAATTCTGCAAGCCTGGGCGGACTTGGGTCACAGCCTTGATGAGACGGCCTGTAACGCCATTATCCAGACCCATGCCGCTGAGGCCGCCATTCAGCTCAAGATGCAGTGGCAGATTCCAACCAGCATTCGTCTGCGCGCCGGTTCCACCTACCAGCTCACCTCGGGGACCGTCAAGATAGACGATATTCTGATGCGTTTGGCGGCGCTCATTGCCTCTGGCGAAGACAGCGACGAGCTTAAACGCCTGTTCAGCCGTCTAGGCATCGCGGATCATTCCATTGATGCGTTCCGCCTCCCACCACGCAGCCCGGACACCTAGGCGCCACGGTCAGTTTTATCGGGTCTGCTCGCAGGAAGCGAGGCGCCTTGACCAGCGGTTGAGAAAGCCATCGTGATACGGCTGGCGCGACAGATCTTGTATGAACACGGGCGAGAAAAAGCGGTAGCGCCCCTTGCCATCGCGCTTGGCCTGATACATGGCCGCGTCAGCGCGGGTAAGCAAGGAGGTGCTATCCTGTCCATCTTCGGGAAAAAGCGCGATGCCAACGCTGGCCGAGACCTGAATGCTGTCGCCATTGACTTTAAAGGGCCGTTCCAGCTGCTCGATGAGCTTAAGCGCGATGCTGGTAATCGCCTCGTGCTTGCCCTCGCCAGGCAAAATGCACACAAATTCATCGCCACCCAGACGCGCTACGAAGTCGTAGTGACGTAAGACTGAGGCAATGCGGTTTGCCGCTCTGGCGAGCAGACGGTCGCCTGTCGCATGACCAAAGGTGTCATTCACGGATTTGAAACCGTCAAGGTCAATAAAAAACAGCCCGAGCGACGTTTTGAAACGGCGCGCCTCGGCGATCCGGGCGCCCAGTTCCTGATCGAAATAGAGCCGGTTGGGAAGGCGGGTAATGGAATCGAAGGAGGCAGCGCGTCTTAGATGAAACTCCAGCGTCTTTTGCGCCGAGAGATCGAACTCGATGCAATATAGAACACGAATAGGCGATTCATCTGGAAAACTAAAGGGTTGGGTGAGCACCGTCACCTGTCCCCCATCACGCCGCTGACGCAGCAGCTCCAGCGGCGCTTGAGGAAGGTCGCCGGCGAACCAGGCCTGGATGTAGGCATCGAGATGCGGAATATCCGACTCAGCCTTGCAGATAAAAGACTGGAGTGAGCGTCCGAGAACCTCGCTGAAAGCAAAGCCGTAGAGTTTTTCACTGGCCTTGTTCCAGTACATCACGCCATCCTTGGGGCTATAGCCCTGGACTGCGATGCCGTTCAGGCTGTCAAAAAACGCCAGAAAGCGCCGTTCAGGTTCGTTATGGTAAAACAGCCCCGAAGAGGGTTGATCGTCAACCATCTCGCTTGCCTTTGATGAGTCGATACTGAAACTTTCTAAGTTTTTTACTTCAATCAAATCTTTAAAAATCAAAATCTTGAGTTTTTAAAACAAAAACAGGCGCCTGAAAAGATCGATTGATGTGCCGTAGAGACTGCCGACAGCTCCAGGCCGCCCACCTAAAACAGGCCGCAATGTTCGCTGCTTTGCACACGGTGGTGGCGCTCGCTTGCAGTTTTCAAGCGATAGGCTGGGCGGCGGCGATGATTCAATCGAGCCAGCACCAGGCGCTGATATAGCGGATGCTCCTCACACAACAGGATCGCGACACCCTGCCGATCCTTGCGCACAACCAGCCCGCGCATGCGTCTTCCCTGCGAGCTACCGATATCTACAAGCAGATCAATGATGTCGTGGCGTCGTATCGCCAAGGAACCCGTTTCCAGGTACATGCCTTGAAAACTGAAATTCAGTGTCGGAAAACGCCCCAGGCGTTTGCCGCGATGGATCAGGGTGATAAAGACCTGATCATTGACTCGGGCACCATGGCGATGTTCCATGAAGGTTACCTTAGACTGTGTTTTCAGAGTGAATAGTGGGCAGATAGCGGCGATTCAGGCTAAATTTATTTCACGACGCCTGATGTTATTCACCTATCGGGGTTTCGCTTAAATGACGGGAGGCAAGGTGCCAAAGCGTCCGTAGAGCGGTATCTATAACGCTTGGCCGACGACATGCGAGTGTTCCACGGCAAAACGGCAGCGGGAGCGGCGGCGCGCAGCGACCGACTCCTGGCATCCGATGCCGTGCCTGAACGACCGCCTGAGAACAACAAATCCTTGCAACCGCAGGGGGGAGAAGAGCGATGAGCGTCAACCTGGCAAGCCTGTCCGAGAAGCACAAACGTATTTTGATCGTCGATGATCATCCTTTGGTCAGGGCCGGTATTTCGGCGATGATCCAGACTGAGACCGAGCTTATGGTGAGCGGCGAGGTTGGTTCCTGTGGCGAGGCCCAGGCAGCCGCCGCCTCCACCACACCCGATTTAGTCATCATTGATCTCTCGCTTGGCGACGGCAGCGGCCTGGATCTCATCAAGCGGCTGACCAGCCGGCACGAGGGTTTGCGCGTGCTGGTGTGCTCCATGCACGATGAGACGCTGTTCGCCGAGCGCGCCTTGCAGGCGGGCGCCATGGGATATATCAACAAGCAGGAGGCCACCACGCACGTGATCGAGGCCATTCGTCAGGTGCTGGATGGCAAGGTCTACCTCAGTGAGCGCATGATCGAACGCCTGCTCGGCAACCTCACGAAGCGTGGCCCGAGCGAGACCAACCCGATCAGCGATCTAAGCAACCGTGAGCTGCAAGTCTTCGATCTCATTGGTCGCGGTCTGGGGACGAGCGAGATTGCCGAGCGCCTGCATCTGAGCGTCAAGACCATCGAGGCGCATCGTGATCGCATCAAGAAAAAACTTGGCCTGAACAGTGGACGTGAATTGTCGCGCTACGCCTTTCAGTGGACCATGGAGCAGGAAACCTCGGGGGACTGATGCACCCGCCCCCTCATTGCGACAACGAGATGCAACAGGGTCATGACACAGAGAAACGATTCCACGCCGGATGACGAGAAGGCGGACCACACGGATGAGAAAAGGCCGCTGGAGCACACCACC
>JAFGTZ010000432.1 GCA_016938795.1 Chromatiaceae bacterium
CAATCACAGAGGGATTTGACGGTGAGGGCTGGGGGATGGACGCGGGGGTGTCAGCGGCAGGGATGCCGCTGTCAAGCCTCCAGGGAGTGATTCACGGCGACCCCCGGGGCCATCACCCAGCCCGGAGCGCATGAGGGAAACCAAAAAACTGATGTGCGATGAGCATATATCCGTCATGCACCGCCATCAGCTCGGTCTCAGCACATGGCGCCCTTGACCAAGGGCGAATAACCGATACGTGTAAATCCTGATCCACGCCATCGGTACAGGCTCGGTGCTATGCGAGAGATCGCCCCCCGAGAAAAATCACTTTAAATTGATTTATATCAATACAGAGAGCGACCTAAGCCGGTTAACTTCACTCAGATGCCCTCCTCCCCCGCACCTCATCGCGCCCTGAGCGAGCGCGTGAACACCTTTGGTCAGGATCTGCTGCGCCGCTACGGTCAGCGGGTGCATAAACTCGCGCTCAACGCGGGCTTCACCTGCCCCAATCGCGACGGCACCAAGGGACACGGAGGTTGCACCTTCTGCAACAACGTCTCCTTCAGCCCCAACGCCAAGGCACCGCCCTCGATCAGCGAACAAATCGAGGCAGGACGCGCGGTGCTTGCCAAACGCACCGGGGCGCGCCGCTTCATGGCCTATTTTCAGGCCTACACCAATACCTATGATCCGATCGACATGCTGCGCGAGCGCTACGATCAAGCGCTGGCCCATCATGATGTCATCGGGCTCTCGATCGGCACCCGCCCCGACTGCGTGCCGGACGCTGTGCTCGATCTGCTCGCGCGCTATCGTGCCCGGGGCAAGGAGATCTGGCTGGAGCTGGGGCTCCAATCGGCTGACGACGCCACGCTCGAGCGCGTCAATCGCGGACACGACTTTGCCGACTATCAGCGCGCAGTGACAGCCGCGCACCGACGCGGTATCCCGGTCTGCACGCACCTGATTATTGGATTGCCAGGCGAGGGGCGTGAGGCGGCCATCGCGAGTCTCGATCGAGTGCTCGCGCTCGGGGTGGAAGGTTTAAAGTTGCATGCGCTGCATGTGGTGCGCCAAACCCGGCTCGCCATCGACTGGCGACGTGGTCTTTATCAGCCGCTCACGCTGGAGGACTACATCGTAACCTGCGCCGATCTGATCGAACGCACGCCGCCCGAGGTGACCTACCACCGCATCACCGGTACCGCCGCGTCCGACATCCTGCTCGCCCCGAGCTGGTGTAGCCAGAAATGGGCGGTTCTCAACGGCATCGAGGCCGAACTCCATCGACGCGATACACGTCAGGGTTCGCGTGCCGAGCCGCCCCGTCAGAAACTTGCAAGCACTGCCTGACCCGCAGGAGACAGCCATCCATGGAACTCGTCTGCCCCGCCGGCAACCTGCCGGCGCTCAAGGCCGCCGTCGATCACGGCGCCAATGCCGTCTATCTCGGCTTTCGCGACGACACCAACGCGCGCCACTTCGCCGGCCTGAACTTCGGCGAGAAACAGATCACCGAGGGCATCCGCTATGCCCGTGATCGAGGCGTGAAGGTTTTTGTCGCCGTCAACACCTATGCCCAGCCCAACGGCTGGGAGCGCTGGCAGGCGGCAGTCGATCGCGCCGCCGATCTGCGGGTTGACGCCCTCATCCTGGCCGACATGGGCGTGCTTGACTATGCCGCCGAACGCCACCCGAACCTCACCCTGCATCTCTCGGTGCAGGGGTCGGCCACCAATCCGGCGGCCATTGGCTTCATGCACCGCCATTTTGGCATCCAGCGCGTGGTGGTGCCGCGCGTGCTCTCGCTTGCGCAGGTGAAAAGCCTCATTCAGCAGACCCCGGTGCCGGTGGAGATCTTCGGCTTTGGCAGTCTCTGCGTCATGGTCGAGGGGCGCTGTCTGCTCTCGTCCTATGCCACGGGGCAGTCGCCCAACACCTTCGGCGCCTGCTCGCCCGCCGCTCATGTCGAGTGGCGCGACACCGCCGAGGGACAGGAAACCCGCCTCGGCGGCATCCTGCTTGAGCGCCGCCGTCACGGCGAGCCCGCCGGTTATCCCACCATCTGCAAGGGCCGCTATCTGGTCGATGGGCAGTTGCGTTATGCCATCGAGGAGCCCACCAGCCTCAACACCATGGACATTCTCCCCGACATCATGGCCGCCGGGGTGAGCGCCATCAAGATCGAGGGCCGCCAGCGCAGTACCCGCTATGTCTCCGAGGTCACCCGGGTGTGGCGCGAGGCGATCGACGCCTGCAAGCGCAATCCAGCGGCCTTCCAGCCTAAGGACAGTTGGCGTCAGGCGCTGGCTAAGGTCTCCGAGGGCACCCAGACCACCATCGGCCCCTACGAACGTCAGTGGCACTGAGCCGCGCGGTTCTTTATTAACGATTGAGTGCATTTCTTCACCCCATGACCATGGATTCACAACAGACCTCGGACGTACGTCCTCGCCTGTCGCTCGGGCCCCTGCTGTATTACTGGCCGCGTGAGCGCGTACTGGACTTTTACGCCGAAATGCTCGAAACCCCGGTTGAGGTCATCTATCTGGGCGAGACCATCTGCTCGAAACGCCGTCAGCTGCGCCCCGAGGATTACTGGGATCTGGCCGAACAGGTCAGTGCCGCCGGCAAGCAGGCGGTGATCTCTACCCTGGCGCTCATCGAGTCAGAGGGCGAGCTGAAAACCCTTCAGCGTCTGTGCGCCGACCGTCGCTTTCTGGTTGAGGCCAACGATCTTGGTGCGCTCGACTTTCTTGAGGGTCACGCCTTTGTCACCGGACACTCGATCAACCTTTACAACCACCGCACCCTGGAGTTTCTTGCCAAGCGCGGTTTGCGTCGCTGGGTGCTGCCGGTCGAGCTGGGGCGCGAGACCGCGCGCGAGCTGATCACGCGGCGTCCCGAGGGTGTGGAATGCGAGCTCTTTGCCTTCGGTCGCCTGCCGCTTGCCTACTCGGCGCGCTGCTTCACCGCCTATAACCGGGGGCTTGGCAAGGACGACTGCCAGTTCTGCTGCATGGACGACCCCGACGGACTCACCATCCTCACCCAGGAGGGCGATGCCTTCCTCACCCTGAACGGCATTCAGACCCAATCGGCCAGCACCCATAGCCTGCTGCCCGTACTTGATGAGGTCAGCGCCTTGGGGGTCGATGTGCTGCGCATCAGTCCCCAGTCGCAGCACACCGCCGATGTCATCGGGGTCTTCAATGCCTGTTTGCGCGGCGAACTCGACACCGCAGAGGGCACGGCAAGGCTCGCCGCCTGGGCGCCATCCGGGCTCTGTGATGGCTACTGGAGCGGCGCCGCCGGCTACGCCACCGGCCCCGTCGCTGTTGGCATGCCCCGCTGAGCATCTTGCCGGAGCGCCTCCGCACAGGCGCTCCGGCCCCTAGATCTGGCATGTCCCCCGCACCGTCGAGCCTGCTGCCTCGCCTGCTGAGTCGCTTGGCGATGCTGATGCTGGCCGTGGTGACGGTGGCTGCATTGGCGCTCTGGAATTATTACGACGGCCTGACTCGGCTGGCCAGTGAGGGCCGTCATGAGATCGATCTGCATGTCGCCCATCTGCGCGGTCTGCTCGCAAAATACGAGCCGCTGCCCGAACTGCTGGCCACCAATCCACGCCTGATCGATTTTCTGCGCGCCCCCGGCGGTCAGGAAAGCATCGAGGGGCTCAATCGCTACCTGGCGACCATCAACCGCATCAGCGACGCCGCCGACACCTATCTCATGGACGCCGAGGGGCTCACCATCGCGGCAAGTAACTGGCAGGCCGAACGCCCCTTCATTGGGCGTAACTTCAGCTTCCGGCCCTACTTTCGCGATGCCATGGCCGGGCAGCTCGGGCGTTATTTCGCGCTCGGCACCACCTCGCGCCAGCGCGGCTACTATTTTGCCTATCCGGTCCGCGATGGCGACGACATTCTTGGCGCCGTGGTCGTCAAGCTCGACATCAACGAGACCGAGCACCGCTGGGCACAACCGGGACGCATCGTGCTGGTCACCGACCCCGACGGAGTCATCTTCATCTCGACCCGACCCGAGCAGCGCTTTCGCACCCTGCAACCGCTCGACCCGGCGAGCCGCGCGCGCATCCTCGCAAGCAATCGCTATCCCGAGGCCGCGCTGGCTCCGCTCGGGATTCGCGAGCACCTCCACCTCAAGGCCGCTGACGAAGACCGCGAGGGCGCGCTCTTCGCCCCCCGCCTGGTTCAGCTTGATGGCGATAATGCCTGGCACGCGGCCATTCCCTACCTGCTGCAAAGCCGCTTCATGCCCGATGCCGGCTGGCAGGTGCATCTGCTCACCGACAGCCGCGCGCTAATTCGCGAGAGCCTGCGTCTGAGCCTGCTCGCCGGCGCACTCATTGCGAGCGCCAGCCTCGCCCTGGTGTTGCTGCGCCAGCGTCAGGAGGGGCGCCGCGCCCATGCCGCACTCGCCGAGGAGGCGCGCGCCGCCCTGGAGCGGATCAATCTTGAACTCGAACGTGGCGTAGCCGCGCGCACCGCCGAACTCACCCGCGCCAACCAGCGTCTGCGCGACGAGATCGAGGAGCGCCGCCGCACCGAACAGGCGCTGCGCGAGACCCAGCAGGCCCTGGTGCAGTCGGCCAAGCTCGCCACGCTCGGGCAGATGTCGGCGGGCATCAACCACGAACTCAATCAGCCGCTCGCGGCTATCCGCACCTATGCCGACAACGGACGCCTGCTGCTTGCCAAGGGGCGCACCGAGGAGGTGGCAGCCAATCTTGCGCAGATCCTCGCGCTCACCGAGCGCATGGCCAAGATTGGCTCCCAGCTCAAGCTCTTTGCGCGCAAGACCTCGGGAGAAGTCTCCGCTCTGCCACTCGCCGCCGCGCTGGAGAGCGCCGCGCGTCTCGTCGCCCCGGCGCTGCGCCAGGCCGATGCGCGCCTTGAGGTCGAGATTCCGCCCGGGCTGGAGGTGCGCGCCAACGATGTGCTGCTTCAGCAGGTGCTGGTGAACCTGCTCGGCAACGCCTGTCAGGCGGTCGAGGGCCGCGCGCGGCGTCTCATTCAGATCCGTGCCTGGAAGGCAGAGGATCAGGTTGTCACTCAGGTGTGCGATAGCGGACCCGGTATTCCCGACGACAACCGCCAACTCATCTTCGAGCCCTTCTTTACCACCAAGGCGCCAGGCGATGGCTTGGGACTAGGACTCACCATCTCAGCGCGCATCAGCGCCGATATGGGCGGTTCGCTCGGCGTGCTGCCGGGCAGCGAAGGCGACGGCGCCTGTTTCGAGTTACGCCTGCCGGCAGCATGAAACCTCAAAGCACCTCAACTGAAGGATGGCGACCAGCGACCAGCTGATAGCTGGCGGCTGGATGTGCGTTTGGTCTACCACATGACTTGACGCGCACGATCACTGGATTAATCTGGATATACACCACTGATATCCAAGGCACATCGACATGGAACAAACGACCGTCTTCAAGAACAATCGCTCTCAGGCTGTGCGTCTACCCAAGGCCGTCGCACTACCCGAAGACGTCAAGCGCGTGGATATCATCACGCTCGGGCGCGCGCGTCTCATTGCTCCAGCTGGCGAGTCCTGGGACAGCTGGTTCGATGGTCCCGGGGTATCCGATGATTTCATGAACGAGCGCGAGCAGCCGCCGGTTCAGATCCGCGAGCCATTCTGATGCTCAAGTATCTGCTCGATACCTGCATCTGCATCTACATCATCAAGAACCGCCCCGCTCAGGCGCGCGAGACCTTCAGACGTCATCAAGGACAGCTTGGCATGAGTGCGGTCACACTCATGGAGCTGATCAAGGGCGCCGAGAAATCCATGCAGCCCGAGCGGAACCTGGACGTTATTGAAGGCTTTAGCGCCCGCCTTGAGGTGCTGGATTTTGACCGTGAAGCCGCCATTCATGCTGGCCAGATCATGGCCGAGCTTCAGCGCCAGGGCCGCATCATTGGTGCTTATGACATCCAGATCGCCGCCCATGCCCGCAGCCGAGGATACATTCTAGTGACCAATAATCTGCGTGAATTCGAGCGCGTTCCCGGCCTGCGGCTCGAGAATTGGGCGAGCGAATGAACCAATCATCTTGCCAGGTTCTCTTCATCGACGACGAGCAGCACATCCGCGCGGCCAACCGCCAGACGCTCGAGCTGGCCGGGCTGGAGGCGCAGGTGTTCGAGCGCGCCGAGCAGGCGCTGGCGCTCATTGCACGCGACTGGCCGGGCGTGCTGGTGTGCGACATCCGCCTGCCCGGCATGGACGGCCTGACGTTGCTCGCCGAGGCCCATGCCATCGACCCGGA
>JAFGTZ010000433.1 GCA_016938795.1 Chromatiaceae bacterium
AGCCCTCACCGCAAAATCCATCTGTGATTGGTATAACGCCGGGTGCAAGGAAGGCTAGGCGTCGGTGAGTTCGCGCGGCAGCGCGAACACCACCTGCTCGCGGATGCCGGGCTGTTCCGCGACGCTTGACACACCCCAGGCGCGCAGCTGCTCGATGACCGCCTCGACCAGCACCTCGGGCGCCGAGGCGCCAGCGGTAAGTCCGATACGTCCGGCATCCTGGAGCCAGTCGCGTTGGATGTCCTCGGGGCCATCGATCAGATAGGCCCGGCAGCCCGCCTTTTCGGCCAGTTCGCGCAGACGGTTTGAATTGGAGCTGTTTGGCGAGCCGACCACCAGCAGCAGATCGCACTCGGCGGCGAGACCGCGCACCGCGTCCTGTCGGTTCTGGGTGGCGTAACAGATGTCGCTTTTCTTCGGTCCCTGGATGGCCGGGAAGCGCTCGCGCAGTGCGGCCACGATGGCGGCGGTGTCATCCATGGACAGGGTGGTCTGGGTGACGTAGGCGAGACGCTCGGGGTCCAAGACCTCAAGCACGGCAACATCCTCGGCGCGTTCGATGAGGTGGATGGGCGCCGCCTCGGGGGCGCGCTGCCCCAGGGTGCCCTCAACCTCGGGATGACCGGCATGGCCGATGAGAATGGTCTCAATGTCGTCGCGCCCGTGGCGCGCGACCTCCAGATGCACCTTGGTCACCAGCGGACAGGTGGCGTCGAAAACGCGCAGTCCGCGCGCCTCGGCTGCCTCGCGCACCGCGCGCGGCACGCCGTGGGCGCTGAAGATGAGGGTGGCCCCATCGGGCACGGCGCTCAGTTCCTCGACGAAGATGGCGCCGCGCGCCTTCAGGCCCTCGACCACAAAGCGGTTGTGCACCACCTCGTGGCGCACATAGATAGGCGGGCCGAAGCGCTCGAGTACACGCTCGACGATGGCGATGGCGCGATCAACACCGGCGCAGAAGCCGCGCGGATTGGCTAGCAGAATATTCATGACATTCAAGAATAGACGATGGTCTGGAGATGAAAACAGGGGGCGAAGGGTAAGGGAATTGCGCGGCGGTGCAAGCGCGAGGCGTTAGCGCTCACGCAGCACGGCGTCGAGTCGTGCGATGCGCTTCAGCGCGGCCTCGTGGTTAAAGCGTTCAATCTCATGGAGCAGTATCCGGAGTTCTCCTGGGGGGAGTTCGCGTGCGGCCAGGGCGCGCAGGCGCGCAAGAAGCGGATCGGGAACCAGCCCGGCATCGCGCAGAATGGGTTGCAGCGCCGCCAG
>JAFGTZ010000434.1 GCA_016938795.1 Chromatiaceae bacterium
CCAAGGCCACACCTGCCCCGGACCCCACGCCACCCGCTGCCGCGCCCGAACCCGTCAAAGCCAGCCGCGCACGCCCGGAGCCGCTGGCCACGCCGCCCCAACCCAAGCCGCGCCCCAAGCCTGCGCCCCAGCCCGCGCCCCAGCCCAGCCCACCAAGCAGTGCCTCGGACTGGGGCTTCCAGTACAAAGGCGCCGAAAAACAGTATTGAGCCCCCAACCACGTCATCACACAGGAGTTCGTCCGATGCAGAGGCCCCACTCGACATACCGCATGGCCCGACGCGCCCGCTGGGTCGTCCTGCTGCTCGCGCTGCTCGCCGCTCCGCTCCTTGCCCAGGGGCTCGGCTACGGCTTCGCCGCCCCCGGCGGCTATGGGCTCAAGATCTATCGCGCCGACTACAGTCTCTATCCCTTCGTGCAGGTCTATCTGCGCTCCTTCGACGCCGACATGCAGCCGCTGGTGAATCTCAACGAGCGCAACATCGGCCTCATGGTCAAGGGCCGTCCCTATGACCCCATGAAACGTCAGTACGGCATTCAGTCGATCCGTCAGCGCGAGGAGGCCACGCGCAGCGTGCTGGTGATCGACGCGAGCCAATCCATGGCCGGTCGCCCCTTTGAGGAGACGCTGCGCGCCGCCGTGGGCTTCATCGAGAGCAAACGACCCCAGGACGAAGTGGCGGTGCTGGCCATTCGCGACACCAAGGAAGGCTATGAGCTGGTGTCGCAGTTCGAGCGCGACGAGCGCATCCTTGCCCGGCGCATCGCCGACATCCGCCCCGACGGCTTGCAGACCCGGCTCTATGACAGCGTCGGCGCGGCCATGCAGCTGTGCGGCATGAGCGCCCAGGGCTCGATCGGCGGCGGCTCCTATGTGGTGTCCTGCTCGGTGCTGGTGTTCTCCGACGGACGCGACGAGGGCAGCTCCATCTCGCGCGATGAGCTGATGACACGCATCTCGAACATGCAAATCCCCATTCCCATCTACTCGCTCGCCTATTCGCGCACCAACCCGGACTTTTTCCGCAATCTGGAGGCGCTCTCCAAGAACTCCTTCGGCATCTACTATCTGGTAGGCGAAACCACGGACCGCATGCAGCGCATCGTCGAGGAGATTCAGAACATTCTCCAGAGCGACTATGTGGTGACCTTCCGCTCCTATACCCCGGTCGATGGCGAGCGCCACGCCTTCAAGCTAGGTGTCGAGTACCCCAGCGGCAGCGGCAAGTATGTCTATGATGACGGCGCCTTCGAGGCCATCCAGCCGCCGCCCTTCCCGCAGATTCAGGATCTGATCGGACGGCTGAATCAGAAGATTCCAGCCCTGCCCGACAGCAACCCCTACTGGAGCCAGCCGGGCATGGACGCGGCTGGACAATAGAGCCAGCCCCCGGAGCGACCGAACGCGCGCCCGGCAGCGCCGGGCCTTAACCCAGCCAGGACGAGGAGACATTTCATGATGCAGGCCCCTTCACGCAACACAGCTGCCGTCACCTTGCTGGCGGCCTCGCTTACGCTCGCGGGCTGCGAGACCACCGGCGATGTTCAGGATCAGACGGCAGGCGCCGGCATTGGCGCCCTGGTAGGCGCTGGCATTGGCGCCCTGGTGACGGGTGACGCCAAGGGCGCACTCGCGGGCGCGGCCATCGGCGGCCTGGTGGGCTTCAGCGCGGTCAAGATTCAGCAATATCAGGCGCGTCAGGTGCGCTCCAGCGCCGCCGACAGCCGTCTCTACGGTCTCACCCAGCCGGTGAGCGCCACCCAGGTGAAGATCCGTCGC
>JAFGTZ010000435.1 GCA_016938795.1 Chromatiaceae bacterium
CCACCTTTGGCCAACTAAATTGACCCACCAGATGTTAAGTGTTTAGGCGGATCTCTTCTGCTTCAGCCGATAGCTCTCTCCTCCCATCATGAAGATGTGTGAGTGGTGGATGATGCGGTCGACGACGGGCACGGCGACGTTGTCGTGGTGGAAGTATTCGGCCCAGTCGGTGAACTCCTTGTTGGTGGTCAGGATGACGGAACGGTACTCATACAGGGCGTTAACCAGCTGGAACAGGTTGTAGCGGGCCTGGCTGCCCATCGGCAGATAGCCGAGTTCGTCGATGATGAGGACGTCGAACTTGGCGAGGCTGGCGATTTTCTTCTTCAGCTCCCCGCGGATCTCAGCCAGCTCCAGGGTCTCGACCAGCCCGAGGGCGGTGGTGAACAGGACCTTGAAGCCGGCGTCGATGGCCTTCTGGCCAATCCCGATGGCCAAGTGGGTCTTGCCGACCCCGGGCGGGCCGATGAAGACCAGGTTGGCGCGGTTGTCGATGAAGCTGAAGTCCAGCAGCTGATTGACCTGCCGTTTGGTGATGGTGGTCTGATGCCGGTAGTCGAATTCATCCAGGGTCTTGTTGACCGGGAAGCCCGCCAGGCGCCGGTTGCGCTCCACCCGCTTGCGGTTACGCTGCGTGTACTCGTATTCCGCCAGCTGGTGGGCGAACTGGAGGTAGGACAGGTCGTTGGCCTCGGCCTCGCTCAGCAGCTGTTGCAGCCCCTTGCCGATGGCGTTGAAGCGCAACGAGCGGTAGAGGTTGGCGGTCTGCTCAATGGAGCCCATGGGCCACCTCCTCCGGGTCCTGCCGGGTCAGTGCGCTGTAGACGGAGAGGTGGGCGTCGGCCTGGGGGCTGGCCGGTGTCGCGACACCGGGGTTTGCCCGCTGCGCGAAGCGCTCCGGGTTGGCCTCCCAGGCGCCCAGATACTCGAGCAGGGTCGAGACCTTGAGACCATCCTTGTCAGCCAGCAGGGCCAGTTCGGCCTCGGGCAGCGCGCGCAGGCGGCTGAGGTGGCGTTTGACCCCACGCAGCTTGTCCTTGTAGTGCTGGGGTTCGGTCCGGCGCACCTGGCGGCACAGGCGCCTTCCGAGCGCCTCGCCGAGGGCCTGTCCGATTTCGGCCTCCAGATCGGCCACCTGCCGGGCCTTGTCGCGGTAGTGGTCGCCGTTTTTGACGATGACCCCCTTGCCCTGGCTCAGGGGATGGCTGGCGATGCGTTCCCCACCGGGCACGGCGTAGATGTGCAGCTGGCCGTCGGGGGCGGCCAGGACGTTGACCCGGCCCGACTGGTAGGCCATCGGCACCGAGTACTTGTTGCTCTGGAAGGAGATGAGCCCGGTCTTGTCCACCTTGCGCGGCTCGCCCGGGACGCCGGTCGGCGCCAGGCAGGCGGGGGTCAGATAAGGGCGCATCTTGGCCCGCTCCTCGGCATCAAAGTGCGCCCTCGGGACCTGCCCGGTGGTGCCGTGGACGCGAGCGTTGGCCACCTCCTCCAGCCAGCGCTGCAGGTGCTGCTCCATCGCGGCCCAGTCCTCGAACTGCTCGCCATACAGGCCGTCGTGCTTCACGTATTTCACCCCGGCCTCCACCTTGCCCTTGCTCTCGGGGTCATAGCCCTCGCAGGCGCGGATCCGAAAGCCGGCGCCCGTGGCGTATTGGGCGAAGCGCTGATTGAGCTCCAACTCCCGGTACTGCTCGTCCAGGACCACCAGGCGGGTCTGGTCGTAGACGCACTCCTCGGGGCAGCCGCCGAAGTAACGGAAGGCGGCATCGTGCAGCCGGATGAACGTCTCGGTATCGATGGGACGGCGCGAGGCGCCCACAAACATCAGGCGCGAGAACGACAGCACGAACACCACGAAGTAGACCACAGTGGCGACGCCGCCGATGAGCACCTCCCGCAGTTCGCCGGGGTCCACCTGGCACTGCACGCCGGGGACGTGGTCCAGCACCGGCTCGTAGTGGCGCGGCTGCGCCTGCACCACCTCCTCCCGCAGGGCGCTGATGTAGCGCCGAAGCGACCGGCTGGAGGCCTTCAGCGGCCCCACCTTCTCCTCCAGCTTGCGCTTGACCTTGACCGCGCTCAGCCTGGGAAAGGTCTCCAGCAGGTGGATGATGTACGCCCGGTGCTCATCCAGTGTCTTGTGCCGGTTCCGATCGCTCAGCTTGGCATCGATGCTCGCCTCGTCCAGCGCGAGGTACTTGCGCACCGTGTTGCGGGAGATCTGCAGGGTCCGGGCGATCTCGCGAATCGAGCTGCCCCTTCCCTCGTCGTACATGGCTTTGATCTTGTGTATCACGACCCACTCCTTCAAGGCTCCCTCCGACCGGAAAAGGGTCAGGAGAGTAGGGTTTCAACGGCCTGATGGCCACCAGGGGTGGGTCAAAACTGTTGGCCAGTAGTGGGTCAGTCTAAATGGCCATTAACA
>JAFGTZ010000436.1 GCA_016938795.1 Chromatiaceae bacterium
GCAACTGAAGGGATTATCCGGCTTGCAAGCCGCCGCTGGAATCGTGACCATAGCCGTTAGAGATGACAGTTTCGATCGCCTTGGGGCTGTCGGCAAGCGCTTGCCCTCCCAAGGGCGACTCTCTTTGACCACAACTCCACATCCATCCGGCGCGATGGGTGCATCTCTGGCGGATGCCTGCATGTCTCATCTTCCTACTGACTACCACCTGCCCTTCGAGACGCTCTCCGGCGCGGATCTCGCCGCTCGCCTGCCCGAGGGCTGGACGCTGATTCCGGGCGCGGCGCTTCGGGTCAGCCTGACGCTGCTCGATACCTTCGATTGGGCGCTGCATGGCGCAGGCGGCTGGCTGCTTTGGTGTCTCTCGGGCGAGCGCGCCTGGTTAAGCTGGCGCCGCCTGGATGATCGCGGTGCGGTCCTTGATCTGCCGCTTGATGCCCCGCCGGCCTTTGCGCAGAGTCTGCCGAGCGGCCCGCTGCGCGAGCGGATCCTGACGCCTGGCGCGGGCCGGCGTCTTTTGCCGCTGCTCGGGTTGGAGCGTTTTCAACGCACCCTGCTGTTGCGCGATGCCCAGGGCGAACCCCTCGGTGAGCTGGAACTGAGCGAGTTTCGCTGGAACGAACCGGAGTCTGTGGCGGCTCTGCCTCCCGCACCAGCCGTTGCAAGTCGGGGCGGGGTTTTGGCCCCACGTCTGCGTCTTACCGCGCTGCGCGGGCAGCGCATCGCCCTTCACGAGGTTGCGCCCGCTTTGGTGGCGGCGCTCTGTCTGGAACCGGCACGCGTGTCGGTTTATGAGGAGGCCCTGGCCCAGCTTGGACGCCGTCCTGGCGACTATTCCTCGAAGTTCGCGCTCGATCTTGCTCCCGAGATGCCTGCCGAGGCCGCCACCCGCGCCATTCTGCGCACCCTGTGCCGCACCCTGGAGGCCAATGTGGCGGGTGCGAGCGCCCATCTCGATCCCGAGTTTCTGCACGATCTGCGCGTGGCCACACGGCGCACCCGCTCGGCCCTGAGTCAGATCAAAGGGGTCTTTCCCGAGCCGCTGGTGGAGGATTTTCGCGAGCGTTTTGCCTGGTTGCAGCAGGCCACCGGCCCGGCGCGCGATCTCGATGTCTATCTGGGCGAATTCGGGGCCTATCGCGACAGCCTGCCCGAATCCTTGCGCCCCCGGCTCGATCCCGTGCAGGCCTATTTGGAGCGACTCCAGGCCGAGGAGCAGCAGCGTCTTGCCATGCACCTTGCCGGCGAGCGTTTTACAACCCTGCTGGCCGACTGGCGCGCCTTTCTGGCCGCCCCCGCGCAACATGCCCCGCAGGCCCGCGAGCCCATCAAGCCCTTGGCCAACGCGCGCATCTGGCGTCTGGTGCGGCGCGTGCGTCGCGAGGGGCGCGCCATCGGCCCTGACACGCCGCAGGAGGCCCTGCATGAGTTACGCAAGAGCTGCAAGAAGCTGCGCTATCTCATGGAGTTTTTCGCGAGCCTCTATCCGGAGCGCGCCGTGCGCCGCCAGATCAAGCTGATCAAGGTGCTGCTCGACCATCTGGGCGCCCTGCAGGATCTGAGTGTGCAGACCGCCTGGCTGCGCGCGCTGGCGCGGCGCATGTCGGAGGAAGGCGAGGCCGAAGCCGAGACCCTACTGGCCATGGGCGCACTGATCGCCCGTTTGCTCGAACGTCAGCAGCAGCTGCGCAAGGGCTTCGGGCCGGTCTTCGATGGCTGGCTCGATGCGGGAACCCAGCGCCGCTTGCGCGACCTCTTCGCGCCCGAGACCTCTTAGCCCAAGGCGCGCGTTCCTCTTGCGCTCGCTGCGTTTTTGGGCGCGCGCTTGACTGTGAGAGACGTCTAGGGTGCGCCGCCGTCCTGTTCCGGCACGATGGGCGTGGTCGCGCCCTGATCGGAGTCGCGCGGCGGGCGGAACCAGTTGAGCTTTTCGCGCAGCCGCACCACCTCGCCGACGATCACGAGCGTGGGCGGTTGCGGCGGGTCGCTTTCAACTGATTTCAGGATGGTGGAGAGGGTGGCCGTATAGACCCGTTGCAGATGAGTCGTGCCCTGTTGAACCAGGGCAATTGGCATCTCGGGCGAGACGCCGTGCGCCATGAGTTGCTCGATGATGACCGGTAATCCGGCCAGACCCATGTAGAAGACCACCGTCTGGTTCGGCTGCGCGAGCGCCGGCCAGTTCAGATCAATGGTGCCATCCTTGAGATGCCCGGTGACGAAGGTGACCGACTGGGCATAATCACGATGGGTGAGCGGAATGCCGCCATAGGCCGCGCAGCCCGAGGCGGCGGTGATGCCTGGGATGACCTGGAAGGGGACGCCCTCGGCGGCCAGGGTGTCGATTTCCTCGCCGCCGCGACCAAAGATAAAGGGATCGCCCCCCTTGAGTCGCAGCACCCGATGCCCATCCTTGGCCAGATCGGCGAGCAGGCGGTTGATCTCCTCCTGACGCATGGCGTGATGATTGCGCTGTTTGCCGACATAGATGCGGCGCGCGTCGCGCCGGGTCATGTCGAGGATGGCCTGGGCGACGAGCCGGTCGTAGACCACCACATCGGCCTGCTGCATGAGACGCAGGGCGCGGAAGGTGAGCAGATCGGGGTCGCCCGGACCGGCGCCCACCAGATAGACCTCGCCCATGTCGCGCTCCAGCGCATCGGGGGCCAGTTCCTGCTGGACCAGCGCCTCGGCCTCCTCCTGCTGTCCGGCAAAGACCCGCTCGGCCACCGCGCCAAGCAGAATGCGGTCCCAGAAGCGGCGGCGCTCGTGTGGCTCGCTGAAGCGTGTCTTCACCGGCTGGCGATAGCGCGCGCAGAGTTCGGCGAGACGTCCGTAACCGGCGGGGATGACCGATTCGAGCCGGGTGCGCAGCAGGCGCGCGAGCACCGGCGAGGCCTTGCCGGTGGAGACCGCCACCACCACGGGCGAGCGGTCAACAATGGAGGGGATGAGAAAGGTGCAGGCCTCGGGGTCATCGACCACGTTGACCGGAATCTCGTGCGCCTTGGCGCGTTCGGCCACCTCGCGGTTGACCGCCGGGTTGTCGGTGGCCGCGATGACCAAGCGGTTGCCGGGGATGTCGGCAGGCTCGAAGGGGCGCGCCAGATGGCGCAGCTCGCCAGCGGCAACCTTGCGCGCCAGGGGATCGGCAAGCAGCGGCGCGACCACTGTGACCTGGGCGCCCGCGCGCAGCAGATTGGCTGTCTTGCGCGCCGCCGTGGTGCCGCCGCCAACCACCAGACAGGGCTTGCCCTGGATATCGAGAAAGAGGGGGAGAAGTTCCATGGTCATCTCAACGGTTGCGCCCGGCAGGGTGCTTGGGTAGTCTTTCAAAAGACGGTAATATACTTAATTGGTTAGGTTGATGGTAGGACAGCCGTGATCAATGAGATCGATTGCGAGACCCTTCAACGGCGTCTTCTTGCAGGTGACGACCTTGTACTGGTGGATATCCGCACCCCGCCCGAAATGGCCCAGGGGATGCTGGAGGGCGCCTTGCGTCTGCCCATGCATCTGATTCCGCTGCGTCTTGGTGAGCTGCCGCGTGATCGCGACGTGGTGCTTTACTGTCGCAGTGGCGCGCGATCCTATCAGACCTGTGGCTTCATGCAGCAGCAGGGCTACGAGCGCGTGATCAATCTGCGCGGGGGCATCATCGACTGGGCGCGTCACGGTTATCCCATTGTGATGCCCGCGTCCTGAGCGCTTCGATAGGTGTCAATACATTGGCTTGCGTTTTGTCAATCTTTCACCTATAAACCCGAACTCTTGTCTTCACTCTTGGTACACAAATCTTTCAAACTGGAGGTTTCCCGATGGCGGACTTCGATCAAGAACTCGATGCCAGTGGTCTGAACTGCCCCCTGCCCATCCTGCGTGCGAAGAAGACCCTCAACGCCATGAGCAGCGAGCAGGTGCTGCATGTGATCGCCACCGATCCGGGCTCGGTTCGGGACTTCGACGCCTTTGCCAAGCAGACCGGCAACGAGCTGGTCGAATCGCGCGAAGAGGGCGGCAAGTTCCATTTTCTGATCAAGAAATCCTGAGCCGTTCAACGCATCCGAGGCGATCGCCCCTGATCGTCCAGTGTTTCAATTCGAGTGCCTAGCAACAGACAACGAGGAGCAGCAGATGGACGATAAAAAGCTGGCGATCATTGCCACCAAGGGTTCGCTTGACTGGGCCTATCCGCCCTTCATTCTGGCGTCCACCGCTGCGGCGCTGGGTTACGAGACACAGATCTTTTTCACCTTCTACGGACTGCAACTGCTGAAAAAGGATCTGTCGCTGGAGGTCACGCCGCTCGGCAATCCGGGAATGCCCATGCCGATGGGCATGGACAAGTGGTTCCCGGTGCTTGGCATGACCCTGCCCGGTATGCAGGGACTCATGACCTCCATGATGAAGAAGAAGATGAAAGACAAGGGGGTGGCCAGCATCGAGGAGCTGCGCGCGCTCTGTCAGGAAGCCGAAGTGAAGATGATCGCCTGTCAGATGACGGTCGATCTGTTCGACATGGAGCGCTCCCAGTTCATCGACGGCGTGGAATACGCGGGTGCGGCGGCCTTCTTCGAGTTTGCCGGCGACAGCGATATCTGTCTTTACATCTGATCGCCCGGGCGCTCGGCATCGAGCCCCCCTCTAGAGCCCCCTTGTCGCGAGCGCGGCAAGGGGGCTTTTGCGTTTAGAACACCTTCACGAGCTCCAGGCCGATCAGGTGGGCATCCATGGCGTAGTCGCCATCGAGCGCCGTGGTGCCGTTGAGGTCGCTTCCGGTGTAGGGCGTCGTGGCGCGGTAGTCGCGATCCTCGGCCAGTACGTACATATAGCCGCCTTCCACCGATAGGCCGGGCGCGAGGTGGTGCGCGAAACCCAGACTGAAGAGATGGCGATTGTTATCCGGGATGCGCGCGCTGAAATGATCGTCTCCCTGACCGGTTTCATCGTAGGCGTAGCCAAGGCGCAGCTGGGTGGCCTCGGTCCATTGATAGGTGAGACCAAAGCGCCAGGCATTGGCGTCGTCCCAGGCGTTGGTATCGTTGAAAATGGGCGAGTCGTCGGCGAGTGCGCGCACGTCGAGCGTCTCGAATTTACTCCAGCCGGTACGGGTCCAGTCGAACTCAACCGCGAGACGCGGATTGACCGCGTAACGCACGCCCAGTTGCAGACGCCAGGGGAGATCAAAGTCAATCTTGCCGGGCTGGCTCGGCGAGGAGACACCGAGCGCGACCAGGGTGGGGCTGGTGGCGGTGAAGTCGCCCTCTAGACCCAGGGTGGCGGCTGAGTGGAAGCTTGCGCCCAGACTCCAGGAACCCTGACGGTAGAGCGCACTGAGATTGAAGCCCAAGCCGCTGCCTTCGCCGGTGAGCGAGCCGGCGGTGGAGGAGAGCTTCGCCTGCTTGCCCCAGTAGAGGTCAACCCCGGCGGCCAGACTGAGCTGCTCGTTCACGCGATAGGCCAGGGCGGTGGCAAGGTCCAGAACCTCAAGTTTGCTGGCAACCGGGTGACCGAGCGGAACCTCGGGATCGAGCGGCGGGGGCACCGGCAGCGTGGCGGTGCCGCTCACGGCGGGGAAGGTGCCATCGCGCCAGCGCGTTTCCAGTCCGAAGGGGACATGGAGCCCGAATCCTAGACGCCAGCGCTCATCCAGTGCCAGCGCGGCCTGAAGCATGGGCGCGGCGGCCCAGTCGGCGCCCTGGCTGTCGTGACTGCCGCTGGCGGTCTCGACGCTGAAGCTTGGGCCGATGAGCAGGCCGCCGATGGCCAGGCTGGAGCTGTCGTGAAAGCCCATGGCTGCGGCATTGTAGCTGATGGCGCCAGGCAGATCGGGATTGGCGACCATGGCGTTGGCCGTACCCAGTCCAGCGGCGGAGCTTTCGGGCAGGTAAAAGCCGGAGCCCAGGCTGGGTGTCTGGACCGCCAGCGCGGCGAGTCCGGAGAGCAGCGCCAGGGAGCGGCGCGCTTGGGTGTTGTGCATCATTAAGTCCCCCTAAATCGTTATTGTCCGGGTGTTGGCCGAGGGTGCTGTGGAGCCAATGTGACAAGGGCATTGCAGCCTTTGGCCGCGCGACACTCTATGTGAAGTGCCTCATGGATGCCAGCACTTGCGCGGCGCCCTTCTAGGTGAGGCTGCGCGTCCGTGGTATAAGGCCAATCAATTTCGGCGAGCGAGGAGCGAGACGCGCAGCGATGGGTGATCGAAGACTTCAGGTCTTTCATGCCGTGGCACGCTTTTTAAGCTTCACCAAGGCTGCCGAAGCGTTGCACATGACGCAGCCTGCGGTAACCTTCCAGGTTCGCCAGCTTGAAGAGCAGTTCAATACGCGCCTCTTTGATCGAAGCCGCAATCGCATCCGTCTCACCGAGGCCGGGCACATTGTCTTCGACGCGGCTGAGCGCATCTTCGCCATTCAGGCCGAGATGGAGCGCGCGGTTCGCGCCCTGACCGGCGAGCTCAACACCACCCTCTGTCTTGGGGCCAGTACCACCATCGCCGAGTATCTGTTGCCGCCCTTGCTGGGCGCCTTTCGCGAGCGCTATCCCGAAGTCGGGATTCAGCTGAAGGTGTCGAACACCGAGGGGGTGGTGTCGCTGGCGGAGTCGAATGCCATTGATCTGGGTCTCGTCGAGGGCCCAGTGGCGAGCAGGAACCTGGAAGTTGAGCCTTGCACGCGCGATCAGCTCTTGGCCATCGTGCATCCCGCCCATCCGCTGGCCCAGTTCAGAACCGTGACCCCGGCCCGATTGCTGGAATATCCCTTCATTTGTCGCGAGGCGGGTTCGGGAACCCGGGAGGTGTTGCTTGAGTATCTGCATGCTCAGGCGCCTGCGCTTGATGCGCCGCGTCCCCTCATGGAGCTGGGCAGCCCCGAGGCGGTGAAGGGGGCGGTGGAGGCGGGGCTTGGCGTCTCGGTCGTCTCGGCGGCCACCCTGCGCAAGGAGCTGCGCCTGGGCTCGCTGGTGGCGCTAACGCTCAATCCCACGCTTGAGCGCACCTTTTATTTCGTGCATCGGACGCAGAAATTCCGTCCGCGTATCGTCGAGGAACTGCTGACGTTCGCGCACGCCTATCTCAGGGACGAGGCCACCTGAGGCTTGGGCTGCGCGCCCAGCATGGCGACTGTTCATGGGTTTTGCATGTTACCAACTTCACTGCCATCGCTGACACGAGAGGAGCGGCGCCTGCTGCGATGCTGGCGCGA
>JAFGTZ010000437.1 GCA_016938795.1 Chromatiaceae bacterium
GCGGTGCCGCGCATCACCAGGGGCTGGCCATTGCCGATGAAGACATTGATGGCGCCGTCGTCCTGGGTGCTGATGTTCACATCGACCTTTTCTGACAGATCGCGCAGGAGCTGATCGCGCTTGTCGAGCAGATCGTTGGGCGGCGAACCGCTGGCAAAGCCCGCCGCGACCTCGGAATTGAGGTCGGCAATGGAGCGGCTGATCTGGTTAATCTCCTTGACACTGGTCTCAAGCTGGCCATTAAGCAGGGTGCGCTGCTCATCGAGCTGAATGGCAAGGGTGTCGAAACGCTCCTCCAGCGCCTCGGCCTCGCCGAGCATCACGGTGCGCGCGGCTGTGTCGGTCGGGTCGTTGGCCACGTCCTGCACGGCGGCAAAGTAGTTTTCCAACGTGGGCGCAAGACCGGTCGAGGCATCGGCGAGCAGGCGGTCGATGCGCTCGGCATACTCGGCGCGCACCGAGCCATTGGCGCTGTCGGAGAGGCTTGAGCGCAGCTGGGTATCGACTAGATCATCCTGAAGCCGGCGCACGCTCGACATGGTCACGCCCTGCCCCACATAGCTCCCGCCGATGAATTGCGGATTGCGCGTGGAGAGTTCGATCTGCTGGCGGCTGTAGCCCTCGGTCGAGGCGTTGGAGATGTTGTGACTGGTGGTCGCCATCGCTCGCTGGAAAGCCAGGAGCCCGGAGGTGGCGTTGCCGAGAGCGCTCATGATGATGACCCACTAATAATGACGACGTGAACAGCCGGATTCTGCTGACTCCAATCTTAGGTCGCTTTGTTTGATGTATCGACCCCGACACCCAAAACTTGAGCGCTGGCCTCGGCTTGCGCACCGATACCGCGCAGCCGCTGGTGGATATCGAGCACCTTGGCGGCATAGTTCGGGTCGGTGGCATAGCCCGCGCGTTGTAGCCCGCGAATGAAATCGGCGCTGTCGCGTTGGGTCAGCGCCTCGCGATAACGCGGATTGCGTTCCAGAAAATCCACATAGTCGTTGAAGGAGTCGGCGGGAGAGGCATAGGCGCGAAACTCGGCGCGCTCGCGCCGCGCCACACCCTGACGATATTCAAGCGTGCCCACGGCCACCCGATCGCCTTCCCAACCGCCATGCGCCTTGATGCCAAAGAGATTGAAGCTGCTCGCGCCATCCTCGCGACGCGGCACATGCCGCCCCCAGCCGCTTTCGAGCGCGCTTTGCGCGAGCAGAAGATCGGGATCGACCCCAAGGCGCGCGGCGGCCTGCTCGGCATGGGGACGCAGCACGGCGACAAATTCCTCGGGATTCGCGGGCGGCCAGCGCGAGGGCGGCGCCGGCGAGCGCGTGCTGACCGTGCTGGTCTCGCTTGCACCCGAGGCGCTCTCCGCAACACTGTCGGACTTGGCCGCTTGCACCTCGGCGGAGGGACGCGCACGCCCCAGCCAGGGGTTGCGCTCGGGCATGACCATCAGGCGTTCGGGGGAGCGCTCGGGATCGGCGCCGCTTGCGCTCGCACCGCCAACCGTGGGCCCGAGCTGGCGCATCAGGGCCTCGCGAATGCCCAGCCCCTGACCCTCGCTCAGGCTTTGCGCAAGCTGCTGATCGAGCATCTCGCGATAGAGCTTGGAGTGCTCGGAATCGAAAAGCCCATCACCGAAGGACACCTCGCGCATCTGCTTGACCATCTGGCCGAGCAGCAGCGATTCGAAGCCCCGCGCCGCCGCCTCCAGTCCGGCCAGATCACCCTTGCGCGCCTGCCGCGCCACGGGACTGAGCGAGCTTGGATCGAAGGCGAGACCGCCGTTGAGCGGCTGCATCGCTCGATAGCGGGCGGTGCCGGGATCGAAGGGGACCATGTCAGATCACCACCAGTTCGGCGCGCAGCGCACCCGCCTCGCGCAGGGCTTCGAGAATGGCGACCAGATCGCCGGGCGCGGCGCCCACGTTGTTGACCGCGCGCACAATCTCATCGAGCGAGGTGCCGGGCGCGAAGAGGAACATGCGGTTGTTTTCCTCCTCCACCGCGATTCCGGTATCGGGCACCACAGCGGTCTGGCCGCCCGCGAGTGCATTGGGCTGCGACACCTGCGGATCCTCGCTGATGGTCACGGTCAGGTTGCCGTGCGACACGGCCGCCGGATAAACCTTCACGCCCGAGCCGATGACCACGGTGCCGGTGCGCGAGTTGACCACCACGCGCGCCGCCGGCTCGCTGGTCTCGACCGGCAGCTCTTCGAGCATGGCGACAAAGCTTACCCGCTGACCTGGATCCATGGGCGCATGCACCTGCACTGAGGAGGCGTCCAGGGGCTGGGCGACATTGTCCCCAAAGGTGTCGTTAATCACCTCGGCCAGCCGGTTAGCGGTGCCGAAGTCGGGCCGGTGCAGATTCATCACCAGCATGCCACCCTGATTGAAGCCGCTCGGTACCGCGCGCTCCACGGTGGCCCCGTCGGGGATGCGTCCCACGCTCGGGATATTGACCGTGATGCGGCTGCCATCGGCGCCATCAACCCCAAAACCGCCAACAATCAGATTGCCCTGGGCGATGGCGTAGACCTGCCCATCGGCGCCCTTGAGCGGCGTCATGAGCAGGGTGCCGCCGCGCAGACTCTTGGCGTTGCCAAGCGAGGAGACAGTAATGTCGATGCGCTGTCCGGGCTTGGCAAAGGGCGGCAGATCGGCCGTGATCATGACGGCGGCCACGTTCTTGAGCTGCGGATTGACATTTTCGGGCAGGGTCACGCCGAGCTGACCGAGCATATTCTTCAGGCTCTGCACCGTGAAGGGTGTCTGGGTGGTCTGGTCACCCGTGCCCACCAGCCCCACCACCAGGCCGTAGCCGATGAGCTGGTTGTCCCGCACCCCGGCGATGCTGGCCAGATCCTTGACGCGCTCGACCCGCAGGCCCTCATCAATCGCCGAATTTCCGGCGCTCGCCACTGTCGAGAGCAGCCCGAGCGCGAGCGCGAGAACCCAATGCTGATGAAAGCGCCTGATCTTCATGCTGCGACTCCGCGATTAGAAGGGAAACACCGGGCTGTTGAAAAAGCGCGTCAGCCAGCCCGGGGTGCTGCTGTCGGCCAGTGCACCGGTGCCGCCATAATACACCTCGGCATTGGCGATCTGGGTTGACTGCACGGTGTTCGCCGCCGTGATGTCGATCGGGCGCACGATACCGCGCAGCCGGACATATTCCTTGCCCTGGTTGATGCCAAGCCACTTCTCGCCCTGCACCACCAGGTTGCCGTTAGGCAGCACCTCGGCCACCGTGACGCTGATCTGACCTTCGAGCAGATTGCTCTGCCTGGCATCGCCCGCGCCCTCGAAGTTGCGCTCGGCGCTCGATTCCGCCCCTAGCAGCGCTGCGCCGGCGCCAATCAAGGGGTAACCCACTACGTCGATATTGCCCATGTCGAAGGCATAATCGCTGCCCTTCGACGTCGAGGCCTCGGTGGATTTTTCGGCATTGGTGCTCTCATTGAGAATAACCGTCAAGATATCGCCAACACGGCGCGCCTTATAATCTTCAAACAAGTTTTGGGCCAAGGCTGGCTGGTAGATAGCGCCCGAGTTAAATTCAGGTGCGACCGGCGCCACGGGCGGGGTAGACCGATACTCGGGCGAATCGCCTGGGCGTGGAGGCTTGATGCTGG
The DNA here is from genome assembly GCA_016938795.1 of Chromatiaceae bacterium. GTDB lineage: Bacteria > Pseudomonadota > Gammaproteobacteria > Chromatiales > Chromatiaceae > Marichromatium. The sequence continues at coordinate 3,638 of JAFGTZ010000437.1, forward strand.
CGCAACCAAAGAGGCCGCTTAGCACCAGGAACAGCACGGTATGACGGAAGAGGCTTGTCATGATTAGCGCGCCAGGTTGTTGTTGACGAATTGCAACATCTGATCGGCGGCCTGCACCGCCTTGGAATTGACTTCATAGGCGCGCTGGGTCTCGATCATGTTCACCAGCTCCTCGGCCATGTTGACGTTGCTGCTTTCCACCGCGCACTGAATCACGGTGCCCACGCCATTGAGTCCGGGATTGGCCTGTTGCGCCGCGCCCGAGGCGCCGGTTTCGAGAAAGAGATTCTCGCCGATGGGTTGCAGGCCGGCGGGATTGATGAAATCGGCCAGCTGAATGTTGCCCACCTGCACCGGTTCGGGCTCGCCCGGCAGACGCACGCTCACGGTGCCGTCCTTGCCAATCGAAATCGACTGCGCCTCCTCGGGAATCACCAGTCCGGGCTGAAGCGGATAACCGTTCGACATCACCACCTCGCCATTGGCATTAAGCTGGAAACTGCCATCGCGGGTATAGCCAAGCTCGCCGCTTGGGAGCAGGATCTGAAAGAAGCCGCGCCCCTCGATGGCCACATCGAGCGCATTCTCGGTCTGCACCAGATTACCCTGATTGAAGAGCTTTTCGGTGGCCACAGTGCGCACACCGGTGCCGAGCATGAGGCCCGAGGGCAGTTGCA
>JAFGTZ010000438.1 GCA_016938795.1 Chromatiaceae bacterium
GGGGAGGGTTGGGGTGAGGGGAGAAGCCCGACGAAAGCACCATGCACTTCAGACAAACCTCCCTCGCTCAAGGCCCGCGACAGCGGATTGCCGCAAGCCTTCCCCCTCCCTCCAGGGAGAGGGGCCTTCCACAATCCCGGCGCGCTCAATCCTGCATGTAGAAATACCGCCAACCCGCGCCCGTCGCGCGGGTGAGGCGCTCAATCAATGCATGGCTCGGTAACGCCTCACCTGGAAACACCTCCTCGATCCACAGCCGGCTGCGCCCAAAACCGGCCTGTTGCTTCCAGTCCCAAAGCCAAGGCGGGCGAATCTCGCCGCAGCTTGGACAGGCGAGCCCACTGCGCGGCGTTCGCACCCAGTGATGCATGCGCTCGCGCCAGTCGGCCAGCCGAGTGCGGCAACTGCCGCAGCGCGGCGCTCGGGTGTTGCGACCCAGCCAGGCGCGAATCCGCTTGGAAGGCGACTCGATCACCACATGACAGAAGGCATCGCCCCCTTGCGCACCATCCCGGATGCGCACCGCGCAGCCATTGAAGGCCACCAGACTGAGAAAATGCATACCTACCGCAAAGGCATGGGGATGCCTGTTAAGCGCTGCGCCAATCAAGCCTTCCTCCAGCAGCGGCCCAATGAGCTGATCGGGCGTGAAGGCCAGATGCGGATCCTGCGGGGCGAGCACCAGGCGTCCCGTATGGGAGGCGCGCTGCACGCCAGGGCTCAGAACCCTGGCATCAAGGTCACTTTCATCGTCAATGTCTTTGAGTCGGTACATGGAATCATCACGAATAGGCTAATCGGAAAATGCTTGGAAATCGGGCACAGAATGCCCGAGATGCGCGCTGACCGCGAGTCTGGAGCAGGATGCGCGGTTGAAATCCCGACCCGTTTTCTATAGTTTCGAGCACAGGTTGCTGCTGGGGGTGTCCGAGCCCCGCCCTCTTCACCCCGCGCGGGGTTGAAGCATGAGTAGGCGATGTGCGTCGGGCTGAGAAAAGACCCTTTGAACCTGATCCGGATCATGCCGGCGCAGGAAAGCAGGCTTGAGACCCGCCGCCGGAAAGACCCTCTCCCCGTCTCTCCAGTCGCCGCCTTCGCGCGACGCCGGCACACCGCTCTCCCGCCCGCTGTCCACCTGCCCCCCGCAACCCGAACTTCGCGCCGGTCGCGCGCCCGTTATCGCTTGAGGTAGATCCACATGAGCGCCATTCCCAGCGACTTCATTCGCACCACGGCCCGTCTTTCGGAAGAGGTCACTCGACCCTTTCCCAACTCGCGCAAGATCCATGTCAGCGGCTCGCGCCCCGATGTACGTGTTCCCATGCGCGAGGTGACCCAGACCCCAACCCACGGCACCGCAGGTGATGAGGACAATCCGCCCATCCCGCTCTACGACACCTCGGGCCCCTACACCGACCCCGAGGCGCGCATCGACCTGCTCGCCGGACTGCCCGACATCCGCTCAGGCTGGATCGCCGAACGCGGCGACACTGAGTTACTCGACGGCCCCAGCTCCGCCTACGGACGTGCGCGCCAGAGCGACCCCGCGCTTGCCCATCTGCGCTTCGAGCATCTGCGCACCCCGCGCCGCGCCAAGGCCGGGCGCAACATCACCCAGATGCACTACGCCCGCCAGGGCATCATCACCCCCGAGATGGAGTTCGTGGCCATCCGCGAAAACCTCCGGCTCGATGAACTGCGCGCCGATCCGCGCTACGAAAAGCTCCTGCGCCAGCATCGCGGCAACGCCTTCGGCGCCGCCCTGCCCGAGCGCATCACGCCGGAGTTTGTGCGCGACGAGGTGGCGCGCGGGCGCGCCGTCATCCCCGCCAACATCAATCACCCCGAGGTCGAGCCCATGATCATCGGGCGCAATTTCCGGGTGAAGATCAACACCAACATCGGCAACTCGGCCACCACCTCATCCATTGAAGAAGAGGTGGAAAAGATGGTGTGGTCGGCGCGCTGGGGCGGCGACACCCTCATGGACCTCTCCACCGGCAAGAACATCCACGAAACCCGCGAGTGGATTCTGCGCAACTCGCCCGTGCCCATCGGCACCGTGCCCATCTATCAGGCGCTGGAGAAGGTGGAGGGCAAGCCCGAGGAGCTGAGCTGGGAGATGGTGCGCGACACCCTCATCGAGCAGGCCGAACAGGGCGTGGACTATTTCACCATTCACGCCGGGCTCTTGCTGCGCCACATCCCGCTCACCGCTGAGCGCGTCACCGGCATCGTCTCGCGCGGCGGCTCCATCCTCGCCAAGTGGTGTCTCGCGCATCACCGGGAGAATTTCCTCTACACCCATTTCGAGGAGATCTGCGAGATCATGAAGGCCTACGACGTGGCCTTCAGTCTGGGTGACGGGCTGCGCCCCGGCTCCATTGCCGACGCCAACGACGCGGCCCAGTTCGCCGAACTCGAAACGCTTGGCGAGCTGACCAAAGTGGCCTGGAAGCACGATGTGCAGGTCATGATCGAAGGCCCCGGCCATGTGCCCTTGCAGATGATCGAGGAAAACGTGACCAAGGAACTCAAGGACTGCTTCGAGGCCCCCTTCTACACCCTCGGCCCGCTCATCACCGACATCGCCCCGGCCTACGACCACATCACCTCGGGGATTGGCGCGGCCAACATCGGCTGGTACGGCACCGCCATGCTGTGCTACGTGACCCCCAAGGAACACCTGGGGCTGCCCAACAAGCAGGACGTGCGCGACGGCATCATCACCTACAAGATCGCCGCCCATGGCGCCGACCTCGCCAAGGGCCTGCCCGGCGCCCAGGTGCGCGACAACGCGCTGAGCAAGGCGCGCTTCGAATTCCGCTGGGAGGATCAGTTCAACCTCTCGCTCGACCCCGAGCGCGCGCGCGAATTCCACGACGCCACCCTGCCGCACCAGTCGCACAAGGTCGCGCACTTCTGCTCCATGTGCGGCCCGCATTTCTGCTCGATGAAGATCACCCAGGACGTGCGCGACTACGCCCGCGAACACCAGATCGAGGACATGGACCAGGCCCGCGAGGCCGCCATGCGCGAGAAGGCCCGCGAATTCACCGAGACCGGCGGCGAGATCTATCGGGCAGTTTAGCACCTTGGCCAAGCCCCTCTGTCGAGGGGCTAACAGAGATGGGATATCACATGGCCGTCAATCGAGACAAGCCAGGAAGATGGAAGGCCGATGTCGCTCAGTCAGTCGACATGTACAACAACTGGTTCATGAACTTCGCACCAAAGGTCTTTCGTGAAACCCGCGTTCAAACAACCAAGGATGTCGAGGCGACTCTACTTGCGACGAGGAATCTCACAAACATCCAGCCTGCAATGATGCGCGAACACCCAGA
>JAFGTZ010000064.1 GCA_016938795.1 Chromatiaceae bacterium
ATGTTGCTGGTGGTGCTGGCCGACGACGCCTTTCTCTTCATGGTGGCCTGGGAGCTGATGTCGCTCTCCTCCTACGTGCTGGTCGCCTTTCAGCACGACAACCCGGCCAACCGCCGCGCCGCCTTTCTCTATCTGCTCATGGCCCACATCGGGGCGCTCGCCATACTGCTCGCCTTCGGGGTGCTCGCGGCCTTTGGCGGAGGCTTTGACTTCGATGCGCTGCGCGCGGCCGAACTCTCGCCGCTCTGGGCGAGCCTGGCCTTTGGGCTGGCGCTCTTCGGCTTTGGCATGAAGGCGGGGCTGGTACCGCTCCATGTGTGGCTCCCCGAGGCGCATCCGGTGGCGCCCTCGCACATCTCGGCGCTCATGTCGGGCGTCATGCTCAAGGTGGCGGTCTACGGCTTCGTGCGGCTGGTGTTCGATCTCATCGATCAGCCGCTCTGGCAGTGGGGTGTGGCGGTGCTGTTGCTCGGCGGGCTCTCGGCGCTTATGGGGGTGCTGCTCGCGCTGCTGCAAAGCGATCTCAAGCGTCTGCTTGCCTATTCCTCGGTCGAGAATCTCGGCATCATCTTCATGGCGCTGGGGCTTGCGCTGCTGTTTCTCGCCACCGATCACCCGGCGCTCGGGGCGCTCGCCCTGGTCGCGGCGCTCTATCACGCGCTCAATCACGCGCTCTTCAAGAGCCTGCTCTTTCTCGGTGCGGGGAGCATCCTGCACAGCGCCCACGAGCGCGATCTGGAACTTATGGGCGGGCTCTTGCGCCGCATGCCCTGGACCGGGCTCTTCATGCTGGTCGGGGTGCTCTCGATCTCGGCCCTGCCGCCCTTCAACGGCTTTGTCTCGGAGTGGCTGATCTTTCAGTCGGCGCTTCAGGCCTGGCAGCTCGACAGCGGCGTGCTGCGCAGCCTCATCCCCATCGTCTCGGCGGTGCTGGCACTCACCGGCGCCCTAGTGGCGGCCACCTTTGTGAAGGTCTATGGCGTGGCCTTTCTGGGGCAGGCGCGCTCACGCGCTGTGCGCCGCGCCCGCCCGGCCCCGCGCGGCATGCGCGCCGCGCTCGGGGTGCTCGCTGCGCTCTGTCTGCTGCTCGGTGTGCTGCCGACCCAGATGCTGGCGCTCATCGACGGGGTGGCGGTGCAGCTCCTCGGTCAGGGCGTGCCCCAGGCCGGGGCGAGCGGCTGGCTGTGGCTCACCCCCATGGCACCCGAGACGGCGAGCTACAGCGCGCCCCTGGTGGTGGTGCTGCTGGTGTTGATCGCTGGCGCGGCGCTCTGGTGGTTCAAGCGTGGCGGCATGCCGCGCGTGCGCCGCTGCGACCCCTGGGATTGCGGCTTCGCGCCGCCCGATGCGCGCATGCAGGTGAGCGCGGCCTCCTTCGCGCAGCCGGCACGGCGGGTGTTCGGGTTGCTCTTTGTGATCGAGGAGAGCTGCGAACAGACACCCGGCGGCGAACCGCGCTATCGGCTTCAGATTCGCGATCGCGCCTGGGACTGGCTCTATCTGCCTATCGCGCGCGCACTCGATCGCGCGGCGCGGCTGGTCACGCGGCTGCAATCGGGCAATGTGCGGATCTATCTGGGCTGGACCCTGATCACGCTTCTGGTACTGCTATGGATCATCTCCTGATTGCGCCCTGGCTGCTCGCGCTCTTGCAGGCGCTGCTCTATCCCCTGCTCGCACCCCTGCTGCTCGGCTGGGTGCGCTGGCTCAAGGCGCGGCTCCAGAACCGGCGCGGCGCCCCGCCCTGGCAGCCCTATCGCGATCTCGCCCGGCTGTTTGCGAAGGAAACGCGCGTGCCCCACACCGCCTCGCCGCTCTTTCGCGTCGCGCCCTATGTGGTGCTGGTGGCTACCTGGCTGGCGGCGGCGAGCGTGCCGCTCTTCGCGCTGGATCTGCCCACCGCGCGCATCGCCGATCTCATCGTCATGGTGGGGTTGCTCGGGCTGGCGCGGGTCTTTCTCGCGCTCGCCGGCATGGACGCGGGCACCATCTTTGGCGGCATGGGCGCCTCGCGCGAGATGACCATCTCGGCGCTGGCCGAGCCGGCGCTGCTCATGGTGGTCTTCACCCTGGCGATGACCGCGCACAGTACCAATGCCACCAGCGTCATCGCCCATCATCTGCACGATGACTTTCTGCTGCGCCCCTCCTATCTCTTTGCCCTCGGGGCGCTGCTGCTGGTGGCGCTGGCCGAGTGCGGACGCCTGCCGGTGGACAACCCGGCCACCCATCTGGAGCTGACCATGGTGCACGAGGCCATGCTGCTCGAATACTCCGGGCGTCATCTGGCCCTGATGGAATGGGCGGCGCAACTGAAGCTGCTGCTCTATGGCGCGGTCATCGTCAATCTCTTTCTGCCCTGGGGCATCGCCGAGCGGCTCGACGCGGAGACCCTGGGGATGGCCGCCGGGGCGCTCGCGCTCAAGCTCGGGGCGCTTGGCGTCCTGCTCGCGCTGGCCGAGACCGTGGTGGCCAAGATGCGGCTCTTTCGGGTGCCGGTCTTTCTCAATCTGGCCCTGTTGTTCGGTCTGCTCGGCCTGCTGAGCCATGTCATTCTGGAGGTGGGCGTATGAGTCTGGTGCAACTCACGCTGCTGGAGCAGGTGCTGTTGCTGGAGGCGGCGCTGGTGCTCTTTCTGTCCTTCGCGCTGCTGTCGCAAACCCG
>JAFGTZ010000439.1 GCA_016938795.1 Chromatiaceae bacterium
CCTATCATGGCACGTTATTCGCTTAAGCCCCTACAGGTTCGAGCGGAGTCTGCCATGAAGAGCTTATCGAGGCGCATCATCATCAACGACACCACCCTGCGCGACGGCGAGCAGTCGGCGGGGGTGGCCTTCTCGCTGGAGGAGAAGCTCGCCATTGCGCGCGGGCTGGATGCGCTCGGGGTGCCCGAGCTGGAGATTGGCATCCCCTCCATGGGCGCCGAGGAGCGCGAGGGGATTCGCGCGGTGGCGGCGCTGGGGCTTGGGGCTGAGCTGATGGTGTGGAGCCGCATGCACGCGGGAGACATCGCGCTCTGCGCCAATCTGGGCGTGCGGCGGGTGGATCTCTCCATGCCGGTGTCGGATCAGCAGATCGCGCGCAAGCTCGGGCGCAGTCGCGACTGGGTGCTCGCCGAGATTCCGCATCAGGTGGGTGCGGCGCTCGATCTGGGGCTGGAGGTCTGCGTGGGGGCCGAGGACGCCTCGCGCGCCGATGCCGACTTTCTCAACCGCGTGGCCGAGACCGCCCAGGCCGCCGGGGCGCGGCGCATCCGCTTTGCCGACACCCTGGGCATTCTCGATCCCTTCGCGGTGCTCGAACGCATTGGGCGGCTGCGCGCGGCGGTTGATCTGGAGATCGAGATGCACGCCCATGACGATCTGGGCCTGGCCACGGCGAACACCCTGGCCGCCGTGCGCGCCGGCGCCACCCATGTCAACACCACGGTGCACGGACTTGGCGAGCGCGCCGGCAACGCCGCGCTCGAAGAGGTGGTGATGGGCGTGCGCCACATCGAACAGCGCCACTGCGGCATTGATCTGCGTCGCTTCGAGGCGCTCTCGCAACTGGTGGCACGCGCCTCGGGCCGGCCGGTTGGCTGGCACAAGAGCCTCATCGGCGATGGGGCCTTCACCCACGAGGCCGGCATCCATGTCGATGGCCTGCTGAAGGATCCGCTCAACTATCAGGGCATCGACCCCGCCGAGCTGGGCCGCCACCATCGCTTTGTGCTTGGCAAACACTCGGGGCGTCATGCCCTCTGCCAGGCCTATGCCGAGCTGCTGCACTGCGAACTGGCCCCCGAACAGGCCGAGCTGGTGCTGCCGCTCTTGCGCCGCTTTGTCACCGAGACCAAACGCCCGCCCGAGGCCGGCGATCTGCGCCGCTTTCTGGTTCAGATTGACCACTCCCAGGCGCCCCTTCTGCAATAGTCCCACCCTGGAGCACAGTATGAACGACGACGATTTCGACAGCGATCTGAGCGAACTCACCAGCGCGGAGGATTTTCTGGAGTATTTCGACATCCCCTTCGATCCGTCCGTGGTGCGGGTGAAGCGACTGCACATTCTGCAACGCTTCCACGACTATCTTGGCGAATGCGACGAGATGCCCGATTCCACTCAGGCCCGCTGGCGGCTGCATGCCGAGCTGCTGCGCCGGGCCTATGCCGATTTCGTGCGCTCCGACGCCGCCACCGAAAAGGTCTTTCGGGTGTTTCGGATGCACGAGCCGCGCGCGGTGAGCATTCCTCTGAATGATCTCCTGGAGAGCCGCCATGCGCCCCGCCTATGAACTCGGCGCCGAGGTGCGGGTGCTGCGCAACGTGCGCAACGACGGCACCTATCCCGGCGAAGCCACCGGCACCCTGCTGGTGCGTCGCGGCAGCACCGGATTTGTGCGCGAGATTGGCACCTTCCTGCAGGATCAGATCATCTACTCGGTGCATTTTCTCGCCGAGGGTCGCCTGGTGGGCTGCCGCGAGGAGGAGCTGCAGGCGGCCGATGCCCCCTGGGTGCCAAGCCGCTTCGAGGCGCGCGAGCATGTGGTGGCGCGCGTGACCCTGGCCCACGAGGGCGAGCACCTGGTGGAGGCCGGCGAGGAAGGCGAGGTGATGCGGGTGGTGCACGATCATCCCGCCGGGGTGCTCTATCACGTCTATTTTGCCGGGCGCGGCACCCTGGTCATTCCCGAGCGCACGCTCGACCCAGTCCCCGAAACCGCCTGAGGCGAAGGAGAGTTCGCATGTCCACTCTGGCGCCCTGCCCCTATCACATGCTGCGCATCGCCCAGCAACGCTTCGAGCGCAACCTGGCCGCGCTCGATCCCGAGCAGCGCGCGCGCGTGGAGCGCGAGGCGCGCGCGAGCCAGTCACTGGAGGCGCGGGTGCTGGCCGCAGCCGAGGCGCGTGATGTGCAGATAGCCGACAACGCCATCGCCGCCGCGCTGGCCGAGGTGCGCGCGCGCTATGCCGATGCGGCCGCCTTCGCCGAGGATCTGGCGCTCAACGGCCTGGATGAAGAGCGGCTCTGCCAGGCGCTGGGTCGCGAACTGCGCTTCGATGCCGTGATGCGCCGGATTGGCGCGCGCGCGCCGGCGGTGGCTGAAGAGGACATCGCCGCCTTTCATGCGGCACACCCGGAACGCTTCAGCCGCCCCGAGCGACGCGAGGCGCGCCATCTGCTCATCACCATCAATGCGGACTATGCAGAGAACCAGCGCGAGCAGGCGCTGGCGCGCATCGAGCGGCTGGCCGCCGAACTGAAGGCGGCGCCCGAGCGCTTTGCCGAGCTGGCGCAACAGCAGTCGGAATGTCCCACCGCGCTGGAGGGCGGGCGTCTCGGCCTGGTGGTTCGGGGCCAGCTCTTTCCCGCCCTGGACGCCGCACTCTTCACCCTCGCGGTGGGGGCCGTGAGCGGCGTGCTGGAATCCGAACTGGGCTTTCATCTGCTGCGCTGCGAGCGCATCGAACCCGCCCGCAGCCTCGCGCTCGATGAGACGCGCGAGCACATCCGCGCCAGGCTAGAGGCCCAGCGACAGCGACAGATTCAACGCGACTGGATTGCCGGGCTGGGGTCGGCCTAGCGGCAGGGTTGGGGCCGAAACGCGGGTGAGGCGACCCGCCCGGAGAAGCGGCGGCGCCTGGGTGCGACCAGGGCCGCACCCAGCCATGGAGGCCGCCTAGGCAACCTCCTTGTCCTGCACATCGAGCCGGCGGATGAGCGGATAGAGATGCTCGGTCTCGCGCTGAATGCGATCCATGACCAGGCCAAGCATTTGCTCGGTCTCGCGCAGAAAGATCTCATGATCGCGAATGGTCAGCTGATGCTGCTTTTTTGAGCACCATTCCTTCACATAGCTCGAAAAGATGCGCTTGATTTCGCTCGAACCCGAGAGGAAGCGGTTGGCGATGTTCTTCACCTCCTGATCGGGATGCGAGATGAGCTGACCGCAGAGTTCGCGATCGACCAGCTCCATGTGCTCGCGAATGCGGTTGGTCAGATCGAAAAAGACATCGCAGGCGACCTCGGTGTCGCACATGGAACGGTCGCGAACGAGATAGAGAAAGACGTTCGAGAGTTCGGTGATCTTGTGATTCTGGGCGTGTAGCTGGGCGAAGGCGACCATGGGTTGACTCCTCCAAAGGGCTGGTGGCAAGCACAGGGGCTGGTGGTTGAACATCCGGCGGCGCCGGCCGCATTTCGGCTGACACGGCTCCTGGCAACCGCCGGGGACAAAAGCAGTCTAAGCGAAACACAAGGCCGGGACATAGCGTCTGGTCAATAAATGCCGTGCTTAGCCCGCCACCACCGGAAAGGTCACCGCCATGGCCGAGGCGACGGCCAGGGCGCTTGCCAGGGCGCCCACCAGTGGATGGCCGGTGCGGCGCGTGATCCAGGCGCTCATGAGTCCATACACCAGAAAGAAGATCAGAATCGCCGGCACGATGATGATGAGAAAGAAGAGTTCGTTCAGGTTCAACACCACCGCGAGCAGCAGCGAGAGCAGAAACAGTAGCCGGGTCAGGAACACGCCGCCCGGCGCTGCGCCCAGCCCGCGTGTGAGCCATTCGTCGGCAGCAAAATAGAGCGCGGTTCCGGCCAGGATGGCGAGCACCAGCCCCCAGCGCTCGGGACCAGGCACCAGGGTGGTGACGAAGAACTCCGAGGGCAAGGCAATGGCCAGGGTGGCATAGAGCGCTGCAGCCAGGGTGGCGAGCGCCATGAGCCGAACCTGCCCCTGGGGCCAGAGCCCCTTGAAGAGAACGCGACCCTCGCGCCGCCCCATCCACCAGAGTCCGGCCAGGGTGAGCAGACCGTAGAGCCCGAAATGCAGGGCCAGATAGTCGCTCAGCAGGATGGGCAGCAGATCGTGCGGCAAGGGCCAGAGGATGAGCGGGGTGAGCAGCGCGGGCGCCACGGCCACCGGCCACAGCCGCCGCCAGCCAAGCCCGGCGCCGAGCGGTGCGGCGGACAGACGCGGCAGCAGTCCGGCCAGCGGCCAGGTCAGGAGCACCAGCCCCAGATAGAGCCGCCCCAGGGCCGCGCCGCGCCGATCAACAAAGTCACCACCAACGCGATC
>JAFGTZ010000440.1 GCA_016938795.1 Chromatiaceae bacterium
GCCGCCGGCACCCCGGAGAGGCTCGTCACGCATCCCGAGTCACACACCGGGCGCTATCTGCGCCCCCTGCTTGAGCGCGGCTGGTGAGCGGGACAGCCCGGCCGCGCGGACGCAGCGCAGCAGTTCGTAGTCGAAGCGGCCCTCCAGGGCATCGTAAAAAGCGCGCAGGCTCAGGCGTTGCTCGGGCGACAGTGCGGCGAAGGCGTCCTCGATGCATCTCAGGCTCTCGGCATCGAGCCTCACCACCTCCTCCAGGCGCACCTCGCCCAGTTCGATGCAGCGCTCCAGATGGCTGTAGATGGTCGAACGCTTCAGGCCGCGCTGCTCGGCGATGACCTCGGGCGGCAGCCCCTGACGCAGCAGGCCAAGCGTCTGAAACTCGCTGTCGCCCAGATGCTCGCGCGGGCGCTCGGGTTGACGCTCAGGCAGCGGGGCCAGATCCGGCGGGCGACCGTGGCGCGCCTCGTGCTCGGCGAGCACGGCGAGAAAGCCCGCGCCATAGCGCTCCAGCTTCACCTGTCCCACGCCACTGAGGCGCGCCAGTTCGCCTGGATCGCGCGGACGATAGGCGAGCATGGCGCGCAGCGTCTCATCGCCAAAGATGACATAGGGCGGGGTGTTCTGGACACGCGCCAGCTCGGCGCGATGGGCGCGCAGCGCCTCCCAGAGTGCGCGCGCCTCGGGCGAGGCAAGCGGCTGGTCGAAGGGAATGCGCGCGGCCCGCTCGGCGCGACGCCCGTCGCGATCGCGGCGCAGCGCGAGGCGCTGCTCGCCGCGCAGCAGAGGCCGGGCGCGCTCGGTGAGTCGCAGCCCGCCATGCCCCTCGATATCCACCTCGGCCAGGCCAGCCGCCACCAGCTGGCGATAGACCGATTTCCACTGCTTGGCCGAGAGTTCCTTGCCGATGCCGAAGGTGCTCACCTCCTGATGTCCGAAGCGGCGAATGCGCTCCTGATCCTTGCCCAGCAGCACCTCGGTGAGATGGCTCGCGCCGAAGCGCTGCCCGGTGCGATAGATGCAGGAGAGCGCCTTGCGCGCCGCCTCGGTGCCGTCCCAGGTCTCCGCCGGCTCCAGACAGTTATCGCAATTGCCGCAGGGCTCGCCGCGTGCCTCGCCGAAATAGTGCAGCAGCACCTGCCGGCGACAGGCGGTGGTTTCGCAATAGCCCAGCATCCCGTCGAGCTTGTGCAGCTCCACACGCTTGAAGCGCTCCTCGGCCTCGGACTCCTCGATGAAACGGCGCAGCAGGGTCACATCGCCCAGCCCATAGGTCATCCAGGCATCGGCGGGCAGCCCGTCGCGCCCGGCGCGCCCGGTTTCCTGATAGTAAGATTCCAGGCTCTTGGGCAGATCGAGATGCGCAACGAAGCGCACATCGGGCTTGTCGATGCCCATGCCGAAGGCGATGGTGGCCACCATCACCAGCCCCTCCTCGCGCAGAAAGCGCGCCTGATGGGCGCGGCGCTGCTCGGCGCTCATGCCGGCGTGATAGGGCAGCGCGGCGATGCCCTGCGCGCACAGAAAATCCGCCGTCTCCTCAACCCGCTTGCGCGAGAGACAATAAACAATGCCGGCATCGCCCGCGTGCTCCTCGCGCAGAAAGGCGAGCAACTGCTGGCGCGGATTCGACTTCTCGACCACCCGGTAGCGAATGTTCGGGCGATCAAAGCTGGCGATGAAATGGCGCGCCTCACCAAGCCCCAGCCGCGCGACAATCTCGGCGCGGGTGGGTGCATCGGCGGTGGCGGTGAGCGCGATGCGCGGCACCTGCGGCCAGCGCGCCTGAAGGGCCCCGAGCTGGATATACTCGGGGCGGAAATCGTGCCCCCACTGCGAGACACAATGCGCCTCGTCGATGGCGAACAGGGCCAGTTCCACCCGGTCGAGCAGCTGCTGAAAACGCTCGGTCAAGAGCCGCTCTGGCGCCACATAGAGCAGATCGAGCGCGCGGTCGAGCAGCGCCTCCTCGACCGCGCGCGCTGCGTCCGGGGCCAGTGATGAGTTGAGAAAGGCCGCGCGCACACCAAGCTGTCTGAGCGCATCGACCTGATCCTGCATGAGTGCGATCAGCGGCGACACCACCACCGCCGTGCCGGGGCGCAGCAAGGCCGGAATCTGATAGCAGAGCGACTTGCCCCCGCCCGTGGGCATGAGCACCAGCACATCGCGACCGGCGAGCACCTCGGCGATGATGTCGCCCTGTTCGCCACGAAAGCGCGCATAGCCAAAGACGCGCTGAAGAATGGATTGAGGGGTGTCTGACATGGTGTTCAGCCTGCGGGCGCGATCATCCTCGCGCGGCCCCGCGCTGGATCAGCTAGTCCAGAGCGTTGCGAACGCGACAGAGGAGGTCGCCTTGTTGCGGGACAGGATCGCGCGGAACCGGGGCGCGCGGGACCGGGGCGCGCGCTCAGTGTGACGCCACATAATCGCGCAGCACCGCATCAATGCGCCTTTGCCAGCCGGGGCCGCCCGCCTTGAAATACGCCAGGACTTCGGGCGAGAGCCGAATCGAGATGGCCTGCTCGGATGCATCAGCCTTGGGGCGTCTGGTCAGCTGCTTGAGCGGGCGCATCTGCGCGATTTCCTCATCGGTCAATTCGCGGGTGTCTGGGTCAGACGCGATGCCTTCGCGGATGCGCGCCTCTTCTTCGGGCGTGTTGAGAAGAAATGTGCGCCCGGACTTAGAGGTGATCACTGTAGGTTCGTTTTTCACGGTTGGTTGCCTCGCGTAAGCTAATGATTCTGTAGCAATCTTCCTCTTCGATACAGATCACGCAATAGATCTTTCGGCCAATCGGCGCAAAACATTGCAAGCGCAGTTCGCCATAGGCGGCCCGGTCATCCTCACGGCAGACCAGCAGATCCCATTCAAGTTCTGCGGCCAGCGCGAGCGACACGCCCTGCTTGGCGATATTGATGCGGTCTTTATTGGAATCGAAGCGGATATCCATGTCAATTTGTGTATCTTTCCATTGAACATCAGTTTTTGGTTTTCCTCATGCGCTCCGGGGTCACCGAAAAATCCATCTGTAATTGGTAGTATGCTCGATTCGATCGCCGCTGCGTCCAGCCTAATGTCCCGCCTCGTCCTCTTCAACAAACCCTATGGCGTGCTCAGCCAGTTCTCGGGCGCCGAGCTGCGCGAGACGCTCGCCCACTTCATCCCGCTGCCGGGCGTCTACCCGGCGGGGCGGCTCGACAAGGACAGCGAGGGGCTCTTGCTGCTCACCGACGACGGGCGCTTGCAGCATCGCCTCAGCCACCCGCGTCACAAGGCCTGGAAGACCTACTGGATTCAGGTCGAGGGCGAGCCCAGCCCGGAGCAGATCGAGCGCTTGAGCGCCGGGGTCAGCCTCAAGGATGGCCCGACCCGCCCGGCGCGTGTGCGCGCCATCCCCGAGCCGGCGCTGTGGCCGCGCGATCCGCCCGTGCGCTTTCGCCGCGCCATTCCCACCGCCTGGATCGAGATCGCCATTCACGAGGGGCGCAACCGTCAGGTGCGGCGCATGAGCGCGGCAGTGGGCCTGCCCACCCTGCGGCTGGTGCGGGTGGCCGTGGGCGAGTGGCGGCTCGATGGTCTGGCGCCGGGCGAGTATCGGGTGATCGAGGTCGAGTCACCCGCCGCCGCCCATGCCCCAGTCAAGCCAAAGCGCCGCCCCTCGCCCCCCAGAGGCCGCGCTCAGCGTGGCTCGACCCCGTAGCGCTCCAGCCAGTTGCCGAGTGTCTGATAGCTCGGCAGGCCGAGCAGCCGGGCCGCGCGGCTCTTGTTGCCGCCGCACTGCTCCAGGGCGCGACCGAGATAGTGCGCGGCCAGCTCGCGCATCAGCGCCGGCAGATCCACGCCCCGATCGAGCGAGCGTCCGAGCAAGTCCGCGCTGCCCGCAGCCTCGGGCGCGGGCAGCTCCAGCAGCGCCTCGACCACCTCGGCCTCGCCAATCACTGGTCCGTGCGACCAGAGCGCCGCGCGCGTGAGCGTATTGGCCAGCTCGCGCACATTGCCCGGCCAGGCGTGGCGCGCCAGCCGATTGAGCGCGGCGGGCGCGAGCCGCTTGGGCTCCCAGCCCGGATCCTCGGCGCTGTCGCGATTGAGCCGGTCGAGCAGATACTCGGCGAGCGCCCGGAAATCGCCCTGACGCTCGCGCAGCGGCGGCACCCGAATGAGCGCCACCGCGATCCGGAAGAAGAGATCGGGGCGAAAGCGCCCGGCGGCCACCTCGGCGGCCAGGGTGCGATTGGTCGCGGCGATGAGCCGCACATCAATGGGGCGCGCGCTCGTCGTGCCCAACCGCACCACCTCGCCCTCCTGCAACACGCGCAACAGCTTCACCTGCAAATCTGGCTCCAGCTCGCCGATTTCGTCGAGAAAAAGGGTGCCGCCCGAGGCCGCCTCGAAATAACCCGCGTGATTCTGGGTGGCCCCGGTAAAGGCGCCGCGTTGATGGCCGAAGAGTTCGGAGGCGGCCAGCTCGCGCGCGAGCGCACCGCAGTTGACCGCGATGAAGGGCTGCTCGCGCCGGGGGCTGGCGCGATGAATGGCGCGCGCGAGCATCTCCTTGCCGGTGCCGCTCTCGCCCTCGATGAGCACCGGCACCGAGCGCGCCGCCACGCGACGGGCGCGCGCGATGACCTCGCGCATTGCCGGACCACGACAGATGATGTCGGAGAACGCGGGCGCGGTGTCGGCCAGGCCCGCGCCAAAACGCATCAGCTCGCGGTCGGCCTGACGATAGACGGCGGGTATGAACTCGGCCGAGAGATCAAAGGGAATCACCGCCGTCTTGACCCCCGCCTCGCGCGAGGACTCGATCAGCTCGGCGCCATAGCGGGTCTTGGCCAGGATGATCCAGACCGCCGCCATAGCCGAGGTGCCCGGACTGAGATGGAAGGTGAGGCGTGTCTCCGGCCCCAGACGCTCGCTGAGACGCGCAATGGCCCCGGTCACTGCCTCATGAATCTCGCCAAAGTGCATGGGGCTGGAAAGTTCCACCGGCTCCAGCTCGATGGCTGTCTGGACGTGCCGCGCGGCCCAGAGCCGATAGGACTCGCACTCCTCGGGCGGGTAGTTGCACAGCAGAAGCACCCGATCAAAGGCGCGCACCTTCAGGGCCTGGGCGATCGGGCCAAGCCCCACCTCCGCCTTGCCGCTTGCGGCGTTCAGATCGGTGCGCCCGATCCAGCTCACCAGAACCCGGGGACGCTGTTCAGACGGATGCGGGCGCATGCTCAAGAATCTCCAGCACCAAAAACAGAAGAATTTTCACAGTATAAATAAAAATTTTCTGTTTTCAGGACTGAAGTTCAGGCTGTTTCAGCCATAAAAAACCGGCACAAAACAAACAACCTAATGATTCATAAGGATAAAGAAGGAATAACAAAAAAGCTGGCATGAGTCTCGCAATTATGGCGATGACAGACACCTTCACCAGGAGATCGCTCATGCAAGCCCTGCTCGACGTTTTCAACAGCCTGCGTCTCGCCGAGCCTCTGCGCCACAACAACCTCAGCATGATTCCGCTCCTGAGCACGCAGCCCCTTGAGACCGATCCGCTGCTCAGTCGTCGCGAGGCCGTGGCGCGCGGCTGGCTGGAGCTGACCGAGACCCGGCTGCCCGGGCTTACCCCGCATCTCAATCTGCGCAATGGCGCCAGGCGCCCCCTGCTGTTGCGCGCGGGCGAAACCCTGCCCGGCGCGGATGTCCTGCACATCGTCACCGAGAGCCTGCTGCTCGCGCCCGGCGCGCGTTACGTTCTGAGCGGATGCGCGCTGTCGCTGCCGCAGCAGGAGTCACAGCCGCCGCTGCATGGGCGCGCCCGTGCGCGCTTGACCGAGGAGGTCAATCGCCAGGCTGGCGAAGGCACTGAGCTGGCGCTGGCCGCCTCGCTGCGCCAGGAACTCCAACTCAAGGCCGAGGCGCTCGATCTGGGCGAGGCCCCGCCGACTCCGGCCCACTTTCAGTCCGAATACGCCGAGCTGATCACCCAATGGAGCGCAGCGCTACCCGCGCAACCCGGACAAGTCGGCGCCATCTTTGCCATCAATGGCAAGGCGTGCGCCCTGGAACTCTTCGCGCACCCCGTCAACCTTGCCGAGGCGCTGCCCACGCTGGTGGGCAGCCTGGTGGTTGATGCCATCGAGGAGTGGGATTTCAGGCCCGCTTGCGGGCGTATCGACAGCACGCCGTTGCTCGGCTCACTGGTCGGCGCGCGCCTGAGCGAGCGCCCCTTTTCGTCGCCTTGCCGCTCAGTGCATATCGACGCCGCCGAGACCTGCGGCATCGCCCTGCTCGACGGCGAGCAACTGCTGCATCTCGCGCTCCACAGCCGCCCCGAGCCGCTGCC
>JAFGTZ010000065.1 GCA_016938795.1 Chromatiaceae bacterium
GCCGACTCGATGTTCATGTGCACATCTTCCAGCCGGATCGACCAGTCGAAGTCGCCTGCGTCGATGCGCGCACGCACCGCCTCCAGCCCGGCGACGATGGCGTCGCGCTCGGTCTCGCTCAGAATACCCTGGCGCGCCAACATGCTGGCATGGGCGATAGAGCCCTGAATGTCGTAGCGATAGAGCCGGCGGTCGAAATCGACCGAGGCGGTGAAGGCCTCGACGAAGGCATCGGTGGGGGCGTTAAAGCGCCCGGCCCAGGGTTTTGCGGACTGTTCGGAGTTCGGCATGGTCGGCTGTCGGGTACGCACTGCGTACCATCTTGGAATGAGTGATCGAAATCCCGCCGGGGTACGCTGCGCGCACCCCGGCGAAAAGGCTTGGGTCGCGTCGATTGTATACCCATCGCAGATGAATTTTACGGTGAGGGCTGGTTAGAGCGCCTGCGATCTGGGGCGCGAAAAGCGCCAGTAGAGCGCGGCCAGCAGTCCCATCCAGAACGCGCCGAGCCAGCCGATGACGCCATCGTAGTCGCCCGCGAGCCAGGCGAGCGCGGCATCCGGATTGCCGTCGGTGAGCGCGCGCGTCACCTGAATGACCAGCACCCAGCCCGCGTGCAGCCCCACGCACCAGCCGATATGCCCGGTGCGCTCGCGCACCAGCGCGAGCAGCACGCCGGCGGCGAAGAGCGCGAGCAGCGCATCCAGATTGCGCCACTGCGCGGCATCGAGAAAGACGTGCTCGACCATGTACATGGCGCCCGCGACATCGAAGGCCATGCCCTCGGGCAGGGCGCCGGGTTTCAGAAAATGCACCAGCGCATAGAGGAGCGCGCTGCCGATCACCGCCGCCCTCAATCCCTCGCGCCGGCGGATGCCGGCAAAGAGCGCGCCACGAAAGAAGGTCTCTTCCAGAACTCCGATGAGCAGACCGCCAATGAGCCCCTTTAGCACCCGGCCAAGCAGCGACAGCGTTGCAGGCGGATTTGAGTCGGGCAGGCGCACCTCCAGGGCGAGCAGCGCGCCCACCAGCGCGAGCAGCATGAGCAGACCCAGCGCCCAGCCGCCCGCCAGCGCCCGCAGCCAGCGCGCGCGCGCAAGGCTAAAACCGAGCGCTGCACGGTTGTTCAGACCCAGCATCCACAACAGCGGCCAGAGCCCGAGCAGGATGCACAGCTGCGCCGCGCGCCCCATGACCCGCGCCGGCTCCTCCGCGATCCAGCCGCCCGAGACGAGCGCCAGCGCCAGCGCCGCGCCACCCAGCAGGCAGAGCAACAGATAGAAAAAGAA
>JAFGTZ010000441.1 GCA_016938795.1 Chromatiaceae bacterium
ATGGCGCCAGCCTGCTGATTCTCACGCTCGTCGCCCTGTCCTTTCTGGTCGGCGCCTTGCGCGATGGCCTCTTTCCGCAACTGGAGCGCGACGGCGGACTGGATGCCACGCGCGGACTTTATGAAGAGGCGCTGCCCGTCGCGCCTCTGGCCAGCATGGCCGATCTGGAACGCAGCGCCCAGCAAGCCAAAGAGCTGACCGCGCGCACCCTGGCCGCCCCTGCCGACATGCCGGCTGCGCGCCCGCTGCCGCGCCTCGATCCCCAGGCGCGCGTGCAGACTGGCGCCGGCGTGCCAAACTGGCACTGGCAACAGGTTCGCTTCGACTGGAGCGGCCCTGTGGCGGGCGATCACCAAATCCGGCTCTGGCTGCTGCCCCCAGCCGGCAAGCTAGGGCTCGCCGTTGCGCAACTCCTGCTGATCACGGCGCTGGCCCTGCGTCTCGCACGCGCCGAGGCGCTCCCCTGGCAACGACCGGGCGCGCGGCCCATGCCGCCAGCAGCCAGCGCGCACCTGCTGCTTTGGGGCTTGGCGGGCGGGCTGGCGACGGGCCTGCTGCTCGCGCCCGCCCCGGGCCTGGCGACGGATGAGTCGCCCGCTGCGGCCTTTCCGCCGCCGGCACTGCTCGATGAACTCCGCACACGGCTGCTGGAGCCTCCCGACTGTCTGCCCCAGTGCGCCAGCATCGGCGCGCTGAGCCTGGACCTCGACGAGGAGCGTCTGCACCTGGAGCTGAGCGTGGATGCGGCGGTGGCGCTCGCCCTGCCCATCCCGGGCGGGGCCAACGCCTGGCGCCCGCAGCAGATCGAAATCGACGGCCAGCCGCTCGATGCACTGCGCCAGGACGCGCAAGGCCGCCTGCTCCTGCCCCTGCCCGAGGGCCGCCACCGGCTGACCCTGAGCGCTCCGCTCAGCGGACAGTCGGGCATCACGCTTCCCCTGCCGCTGCGCCCTCAGCGCCTGAGCGCACGTCTCGCACCCGGCTGGACACTCGAAGGGCTCGATGCTCAGGGACGTCCCGCCGAGCAACTGCATCTCTCCCGCGCGCGCGAGGCGGATCCAACCCAGATCGTCGAGGCCGAGGGGCCGCTCACCGAGGCCGCGCTCGCACCGCTCATCGAGGTTCGGCGCACCCTGCGTCTGGGGCTCGACTGGAGCATCGACACCGAGATCGAGCGTCTGTCCGCGCCAACCGAGGCGCTCAGTCTGCGCGTGCCGCTGCTGCCCGGCGAGGCCGTCACCAGCGCCGAGCGCCAGATCGACGCC
>JAFGTZ010000442.1 GCA_016938795.1 Chromatiaceae bacterium
GATGCTGCTCATCAGATTGAGGATGCCGCCGCCTGCGTCGTCGGGTTTCGGCAGAGAGGCGAGTGGATCTTGTGCCGTGGATGCGCTCATGCCTCAAGCTTAGCCGACTTCGATCATGCCAGGATTAAAAACAGAATGATTCCGCCCAGCGCCACGCGATAGAGCACGAAGGGGAGCATGCTCAGACGTTCGATGAGGCGCAGAAAGACCAGGATGGTCACATAGGCAAAGAGAAAGGACCAGATCGCAGCGATGGCCAGCCCCATCCAATCGACCGGATCGGGCGAGCCGAGCAGCTCCAGGGTTTCCAGGCTGCCCGCCATGAGAATGGTGGGAATCGCCAGCAGAAAGGAAAAACGCGAGGCGGCGCGGCGGCTGAGCCCCAGCATGAGCGCGGCGGTGATGGTGATGCCCGAGCGCGAGGTGCCGGGGATGATGGCGAGCGCCTGCATGAGCCCGATGAGCAGGGCGCCGCGCCAGCCGAGACTGTACTCGTCGCGCCGGCGCGCGCCGCGCCAGTCGGCCCACCACAGCAGGAGCCCAAAGCCGATGCTGGTCGCGGCGATGACCAGGGCGATGAGGCGCTCATCCTCGCGCAACAGATCGAGCACCTCCTTGAGCGGCAGGCCCAGAATGACCACCGGCAGGGTGGCGAGCACCAGCAGCCAGCCGAGGCGCGCGTCTGGATCTTCGAACCGCCGGCTGGCCAGCGAGCCCAGGGTGGCGCGCGTCATGCGCGCCAGTTCGCGGCGAAAATAGAGCACGACGGCGCCCAGCGTGCCCAGATGCAGCGCCACGTCGAAGGCCAGATCCTGCAACTCGAACCCGAAGAGCAAGGGGGTCAGCACCAGATGGCCCGAGCTGGAGATGGGCAGAAATTCGGTAATGCCCTGAACCAGGGCAAGCAACAGGATCTGGATGGTATCCACGGTGGTCTGGGTCTCGGTGACAGGGGCGCGAGAGTATAGCGCGTGCTCAGTGCTGGTCGCTGAACTCGAAACAGCCCCAGGTGGCGGGCGGCGGCAGCGTGGTGCGCGCCACGGCGGCGATATGGCGCGGGGCGGGGATGGCGTGACGGATCTCGGGGATGGGCGACTCGGGCGCACGCGCGCCGAAGAGCCCGCGCCCGTCGCACTTGGCATCGGCCTCCAGGGCCGTCCAGCAGCGCGTGAAGGCCGGCGCGCGCGCCGCCTCGGGCAGGCTCGCGAGCCAGGCGCCTTGCTGCGGGCTGAAGAGTCGCGCGGCGATTGACTCGGCATGGCGCGGCAGGCGAATGGGCTCGCAGTCGATCCCCAAGGGCGCGCCCCGGCCCACCGCCAGCAGGGCGAGCTCGGCGCAGGTGCTGAGGTTGAAAACCAGATCGCTGTCGGGCTCGGCCAGAAAGGGCTTGCCGGTAGGCGTGCGCGCGAGCGCAAGCGACGCGGGCGCGCGCTCGAGATAGCGCGCGAGAATGCACCGCAGCGCCGCCTGCACCTGCAGCGCGCGCGCGCGCTGATCGGGCTGGCTCAGGCGCTCGACGCGCGCGCGCTGCCCGGCATCGAGCAGGGCGAAGGCGGCTGATGCCTCGGCCGCGCTCAGTCGAGCGCGCGGCAGGATGCGCCACAGATGCAGCCCCTCGGCGGCCAGGGCGGGTGCGGCGGGGGCCGGATGCCAGCTCAGGGTCGCGAGCGCCTCGGGCTCGTTTGGATCGCGCGTCACGCTCGCTCCTCTGTATACTTTTTGCTCATTCTCTCCATCCGTATCGAACGCATCGCACCATCCATGATCAGCATCATCGAGACCCTCAGCCAGGAACTCAGCGCCCGCCCCGCTCAGGTGGAGGCGGCCATCGGGCTGCTTGACGAGGGCGCCACCGTGCCCTTCATCGCCCGTTATCGCAAGGAGGCCACCGGCGGTCTCGACGACATCCAGTTGCGCCATCTCGCCGAGCGCCTGGACTATCTGCGCGAACTGGAGTCGCGCCGCGCCGCCATCCTCAAGAGCATCGCGGAGCAGGGCAAGCTGACCCCCGATCTGGAGGGACAGATTGTCGGCGCCGAGACCAAGCAGCGGCTCGAAGACCTCTACCTACCCTTCAAGCCCAAGCGGCGCACCAAGGCGCAGATCGCCCGCGAGGCAGGGTTGGAGCCGCTCGCCGACGGGCTCCTTGCCGAGCCGGGACAGTCGCCCGAGCGGCTCGCCGAGACCTTTGTCGATGCGGCCCGGGGCGTGGCCGATGTGGCCGCCGCGCTGGAGGGCGCGCGCCAGATCCTCATGGAGCGCTTTGCCGAGGATGCCGAGCTGGCCGGCCAGTTGCGCGAGCGCCTCTGGGAGCAGGGCATTCTGGTCTCGCGGCTCATCGAGGGCAAGGAGCGCGAGGGCGCGAAGTTTGCCGACTATTTCGACTATCGCGAGGCCATCGCGCGCATTCCCTCGCATCGGGCGCTCGCGCTCTTTCGCGGACGCAACCAGGGCGTGCTGGCGCTGGAGCTGCTGGCCGGCGAGGGCGAGGAGGCGGACGCGCCCTATCGCTCGGCCATCGCCGCCCGCTTTGGCGTTCGCGACCAGGGCCGCGCGGGCGATGCCTGGCTGGTCGAAACAGTGCGCAAGACCTGGCGCGTGAAGCTCCACACCCGGCTCGACCTGGAACTCAAGAACCGGCTCATGGAGGCCGCCGAAGAGGAGGCGATCCGCGTCTTTGGACTCAATCTCAAGGCCCTGCTGCTGGCTGCGCCCGCCGGTCGCCTGCCAACCCTGGGGCTCGATCCGGGACTGCGCACCGGGGTCAAGGTGGCGGTGGTGGACGGCACCGGACGGGTGGCCGCGACCGACACCCTCTATCCCCATGCGCCGCGCAACCAGTGGGATGCCGCCATCGCCCGACTTGCCGAGCTGGCGCGCGCCCACGGGGTGAAGCTCATCAGCATCGGCAACGGCACCGCCTCGCGCGAGACTGACCGCCTCGCGCGCGACCTCATCGCCCGTCACCCCGAGCTGGGGCTGCGCTCGCTGGTGGTCAGCGAGGCCGGCGCCTCGGTCTATTCGGCCTCGGAATTCGCCTCGAAGGAACTGCCCGCGCTCGATGTCTCGCTGCGCGGGGCCGTGTCCATCGCGCGCCGTCTGCAGGATCCGCTCGCCGAGCTGGTGAAGATCGAGCCCAAGGCCATCGGCGTGGGGCAGTACCAGCACGACGTCAATCAAAACCGGCTGGCGCGCGCCCTGGATGCCGTGGTCGAGGACTGCGTGAACGCCGTGGGGGTGGATCTCAACACCGCCTCGGTGCCGCTGCTCGCACAGGTCTCGGGGCTCAACCGGGGGCTGGCCGAGAACATCGTCGTGCATCGCGAGACCCACGGCGCCTTTCCCAACCGGCGCGCGCTCATGGCGGTGCCCCGTTTTGGCGACAAGGCCTTTCAGCTGAGCGCGGGCTTTCTGCGCGTGCCCGACGGCGACGAACCGCTCGACGCCTCGGCGGTGCATCCGGAGGCCTATCCGCTGGTGCGCCGCATCGTGGCCGAGACCGGGCGCGACATCCGCGCGCTGATTGGCGACAGCGCCACCCTGCGCGCGCTCGACCCGGCGCGCTTCACCGATGAACGCTTCGGCCTGCCCACGGTGCGCGACATCCTCGCCGAGCTGGAGAAACCCGGACGCGACCCGCGCCCCGAGTTCCGCACCGCCGCCTTCAAGGAGGGCGTGGAGCGCCCAGAGGATCTGGAGCCTGGCATGGTGCTGGAGGGCACGGTGACGAATGTCACCAACTTTGGCGCCTTCGTCGATATCGGCGTGCATCAGGACGGATTGGTGCATATCTCGGCGCTGGCCGACCGCTTTGTGAAGAACCCGCACGAGGTGGTCAAGTCGGGCGATCTGGTCAAGGTCAAGGTGCTGGAGGTGGATCTGGAGCGCGGACGCATCGCACTCAGCATGCGCCTTCAGGACACCCCAGCGCCCAAGACCCGGCCCGAGCGCGCCGAGCCGCGCGCCGAACAACGCCGTGCGTCGCGCACCGCGCCGCAGACGCCCGCCCAGGCCCCGAGCGGCGGTACCATGGCGGATGCCTTTGCGAAGGCGCGCAAAGGTTAA
>JAFGTZ010000443.1 GCA_016938795.1 Chromatiaceae bacterium
CATAGGGCAAGTCACGAAAGCGCAGCACCGCCCCCTGCTCGCCCAGGCGCACCGCCCGGCCCGCTTCAACGGCGTCAATCTCGGCCACTGCGAGCAGCAGATGGCGACCTCCTTCGGCATCAAGCGGGCTGGTGTCCACCACCCAGCCGCTGGCCTGGCGCGACTGGCTGCCCTCGCTGTGGAGCATCTCGCCGGGCCGGGGCGCGGTCTCGCGCTCGACCTCGGCGAGAAACATGCGCCGCTTCAGGGTGCCAAGATGCTGCATGCGCGCCACCACCTCCTGCCCCGTATAGCAACCCTTGGTGAAGCTCACCCCGTCGATGAGCTGAAGATTGAGCATCTGCGGCACGAAGATCTCAGCGGTGGCGTCGTACACCTGCGCAATGCCGGCCAGCAGATCGCGTTGGCGCCAGGCGCGCGCGTCACAACGTTCGGCGCCCTCGGCCAGCGCATCCCAAAGCCCCATGAGCCGCTCGGGCGGCCCCACCAGCTCGATACGCGGCACTGGATCGGGAATCCGGATCAGGGTGAGCGTGCCCTCGCTGAGCACACCATTGGCGTGTTCTGGCACGCGCAGACCCAGGGCGGCCAGCCGCTCGACGGCATCCCGGCCCGAGTAACCCATGCGAGCCCAGCGCGCCGAGGCATCCTCCAGCTCTAGTTGGGCGCGCAACACAAAGAGTCCCAGTCGCTTGAGCAGGGGCGCGATCCGCTCGGACGGCAGCTGCCACAGATAGCCGCCTTCCTGACGCCAAAGACGTCCGCAGGCCAGCAAGCGCCCCTTGTGGCTGCAATGGCCGCTGAGCTGGCTGTGGGTCGGGGAGAGTTCGCGCACGTCGTTGGTGAGCTGGCCCTGCAGAAAATCCTCGGCATCGACGCCCCGGCAGCCGATCAAGCCCAAGGATCCCAGATCATAGACTCTAGGGGTGTCTGAATCGGCGCTCGGCATGGGATCGAAGGTCATGACGCCGTCCACCAGTTGGGCGCCGTCTTCAATGAGATGTGTCTGCCAGGAATTGGACATGGACGCTAACCTCGCGAGTCTGTGATATGTAACCTGCCGCTCGGACGTTCAGGCGCAGCGGGAATGGGTTAAGATGACCGGGCCTCGTGATATTGAGGCACGGCTGAACCATCGAGATGAGGAGATAACAGCGCTTTGGCGACACATCAAGCCGCCCCGCCCGAGGGGAGTCTGGTTCTTTACAAGGCCCATCCTGCGCGGGTGGTCAGCGTCGGCGACAAAATCGAGCTCGAACTCGCTGGCGGTCAGACCAAACGCGTTCGCCCCAAGGATATCGAATTGCTCCATCCGGGGCCGCTGCGCGCGCTCGCCGAGCTTCAGCCGCTGGGCGAGGGCGCCCTGCAAGAGGCTTGGGAGCTGCTCGAAGGCGGCGAGACCACGCTGCGCGAGCTGGCCGAACTGGCCTTTGACGCCTTTACCCCGGCCAGCGCCTGGGCCACTTGGCAGCAGGTGGCCGAAGGGCTGGCGTTCAGCGGCAGCCCCTCCCACATCCAGGTGCGCGAGCGCGCGGCGGTCGAACGCGAGCGCGCCGAGCGCGATGCCAAGGCCGCTGCCGAGCGCGACTGGCAGGCCTTTCTTGATCGCGTGGCCAAGGCCAACCCGGCGCCCGAAGACGCGCCCCGTCTGCTGGAGATCGAGCGCCTGGCGCTGGCGCAAAGCGAGCGCAGCCGCATTCTCGATGCCCTGGGCTATGCGCAAACCCCCGAGAGCGCCCATCGCGCCTTGCTCAAGATAGGCCACTGGCCGCCGCATCACAATCCGCATCCACAGCGCTGCGGGGCCGCGCTCGATGAGCTGGCGCTCGAGGTCGCCGAGGCGCTGCCCGAGGAGCCGCGCCTGGATCTGACCCATCTGGCCGCCTACGCCATCGACGACGCAGAGAGCGAGGATCCGGACGACGCCATCAGTCTAGATGGCGAGCGGATCTGGGTGCATGTGGCCGATGTGGGCGCCCTGGTCGCGCCCGACAGTCCGCTCGATCGCGAGGCGCGCGCGCGCGGCGCCAATCTCTATCTGCCCGAGCGCATGATCACCATGCTGCCGCGCGTACTCACCGACCGTCTCGGTCTGGGCCTGCAAGCCGTCTCGCCCGCACTCTCCTTTGCCTTTGAATGCGATGCGGCGGGCGAGCTGCGCGAGATCGAGGTGCACCGCAGCTGGGTGCGGGTCGAGCGCCTGAGCTATGAGGCCGCCGAGCAACAGCTCACAGAAGAGCCCTTCGCCTCACTGCGTGCATTGATCGCCCGTTTTCGCGCCCGTCGCGAGCGCCTTGGAGCCACACGCCTGGCCTTGCCTGAGGTGAGTGTGCGTCTCGATGCGGCGGGTCGGGTGTGCATTCGCCCCCTGGGTCGACTCGCCAGTCGCGAGCTGGTCACCGACGCCATGCTCATGGCCGGCGAGGCGGCGGCGCGGCTCTGTCTGGAGCAGGGCATCCCCATCCCCTTCGCCACCCAGGCCGCGCCCGAGCCGGGCGAGGAGGGCGAGGATCTGGCCAGTATGTACGCGCGTCGCCGCTGCTTTAAACCCTCCCGTCTGCTCGGCGCGCCTGAACCCCATGCCGGACTCGGCCTGCCGCTCTACAGCCGCGCCACCAGCCCCTTGCGCCGCTATTCCGATCTGTTGGTACACCAGCAGTTGCGCGCCTGGCTCGACGGACGCAATCCGCTTGACTCCGATGCAGTCATGGCGCGCATTGCCGAAGCGGAAACCGCCGCCATGACGACGCGGCGCAGCGAACGGCTGTCGAACCTGCACTGGAAGCTGGTCTATCTGCGCGAGAACCCGCGCTGGCGCGGCGAGGCCGTGGTGGTTGGGCGCGAGGAGCGCAAGGCGGTGCTGTTGCTGCCCGAACTGGCGCTGGAGACGCGCGTGCGCACCCGCGACCCGGTCGAGCTGAACGCCACCCTTGGGGTAGAACTCAACGAGGTTGACCTGCCCGATCTAACGGCGAGTTTTCGTCTGCTTGGCTGA
>JAFGTZ010000444.1 GCA_016938795.1 Chromatiaceae bacterium
CCACGCTTCGACAAAGGTCAATTCCAAGCAAGCCCAAACGGGCAAGACACAAAATCCGAAGAAAAACCCAAACCCTCCTTCAAACCGAATGCATTCCAAGCCGCAAACAGGTCCAGGAAAAAACCAACGCGGAGCGAATCAATTCGGGAAACCTCGCAATCGAAGACCCAAACGCTAAGGCCGACGCTGTGACAGAGCACGAGGCGCACCGTGCCTACGCTTCCCTCCTCCCCCTGCGCGCCATCACGGTGACCTTGGAATTTCTCGAGGCGGCGGAGCTCAGGTTTTTTCATCAGCCCGCGCTGACTGCATTTTTGCGTTTTCTGCTGGAAAGCCCCGCCGACTGGGATTGGCGCCTCGTGGCCGATGCGGTGGAAACGGGAAGGGGTTCCTATCGCCCGGGCGACCGTTATCGCTTCTCGGTCATTGCCTTGCCGGGCGGCGAGGGCTTGCTCGAAAGTCTCATCGAGCGGCTTTGGGCATTGCCCCGCAGCGCGCCCAAGGATGAATCTTATCTACCCTTTCGCGACAATTTGCGCTGCATCGCCGTCGACGATCTGTTCAAAGGCACCGCGGCGAGCGGCGCGCTTCATGCCTATGATATCGAAGATCTCGCGCGGGATGCCCAATGGCTCGCGGATATTTGGCCCGAGATCCGGTGGCGCTGGCTCAGCCCCGCGCAGCTTTTGCGCCGCCTCGACCAGCGCAAAGGGGTCAAGGGCGATGCGCGCTACTGCAGCGACACGGCCCACGTGGATGCGGCGCTCGTCCTCGCGCGCCTTCAGGACACGCTGCGCGAGCAATGCCGAAGACGTGGTCTGGCCGATCCGCCGCCCTTTCCCGAGCAGCGCCTGGCGCTCGAAGATGCCGAGGTGTTCTGGGTCGATGCCGATTATCGCGACGCCGAGGGCAAAACCCACCTCATGGGCGGCATGATGGGGCTTTTGACGCTGGCCGTTGATAAGCCCTTGCCGCCCGCCGTGGCCGAGGCCATGATCCTCGGCCAATACCTCGGCATCGGCCAGCGCCGCGCCTTCGGCTGGGGCCGTTACCGCATCGAGGATTCCGCCAAGAACCACCGCTGCGCCCGCGCCGTGCCCGCCGCCTCGCTGCTCGAGCGCGCCGTGGCAACGGAGAATCTCGCTTCGGCCTACGGCGCCATGGAGGCCAACCGGGAAGCGCGCCAAGGCGCCGACGCGGGGCTTCCCTGGCAAGCATTCGACGATGACTTGGAGTGCGATGCCGCCGCTGACGAGGACATCGAGCTCGATACGCTCGCATCGAAGCTGGGCCAAGGCGCGTGGAAAGCCTCGCCCTTGCGCGTCTGCGTCATTCAGGAAAAGGACGGCGACCTGCGCGTTTTGTGCGTGCCGCCCTTCATCGACCGCGTCGCCCAGCGTGCCGTGGTCCAGGTGCTCACCCCAGGCCTCGACGGGCTCATGTCGGCCCGCAGCCACGGCTACCGGCGCGGGCGCTCGCGCCACAGCGCCGCCTTCGACATTCAAGCGGCCTACCGCGCGGGCTACCGTTGGGTTTACGAAGGCGACATCGAGGATTACTTTGACAGCGTCAACCTGGGCCACCTGCACAACCGCCTCATGGCCCTTTACGGCGATGACCCGGCCGTCGAGCAAATCATGGCCTGGATGAAAGCACCCCTCGACTACGAAGGCCGGCGCATCGAGCGCGATGAGGGTCTGCCCCAGGGATCGCCCTTGAGCCCCGTGCTGGCAAATCTCATGCTCGATGATTTTGACAGCGACATGGCCGCGGCGGGATTCCACACCGTGCGCTTCGCCGACGATTTCGTCGTGCTGTGCAAGGACCCGCAGCAGGCCCGGGCCGCCGAGAACGAGGCGAAGCGCTCCCTCGCCGAGCTTGGACTCGACGTCAATCCCGGCAAAACCCGCATCGTGCCGTTCGAGCAGGGCTTCCATTATCTGGGCTACCTGTTCGTCAACGACCTCGCCCTCGATGTCGCGCGCAACCGGCCCAAGCGCGCACCAGCTCCCAATGCGGCCCCGCCCGAGCTTCCGCCCAAGTGGCTCGCGCGTCTCGGCCGGCATGCCCCCAAATCCCTGAGCGAAGAGACTTTGACCGCGCCGCCGGCGCCTCCAAAGCCAAGCATGAGCCTGCCGCAGCGTCACGGTCAGCGCGGCGAGGCGGGCACCTTATTGTGCGTCACTGGTGCGCCAGTGCTGCTCATGACGCGCGAAGGGCGTCTCGTGCTCGAGCGTGGCGACGAGGAGCTCGCCGATGTGCCCTGGGGCGGCCTGCAGGCGGTGCTGCTGTTCGGTTCCCATCACATGACGAGTCCCGCACTGCGCGCGGCGCTCGAACATCGGGTGCCGGTTCATTTCGCCAGCGGCCTGGGGCGTTACCAGGGAACCCTATGGGACGGCCAGCCCGCGACACAGGGCCATGGGCTCTGGCTGCGCCAGCAGCGATGCTTTGGCGATATGGACCAGGCCCTTGCGGCGGCCCGTATTCTCGTCGAGGCGCGCCTTCGCCACCTGCGCGAAGTGCTGCGCCAGGTGCGCCTTGCCGCACGCACCGAGGCCGAGCGCGACGTCATCGCGCGCAGCCTCGCGCAACTGCCCGAGGCCCAATCCCTCGCTGCAGTCAA
>JAFGTZ010000445.1 GCA_016938795.1 Chromatiaceae bacterium
AGTGGCAGGAAGAAATCTGGATCGATGCCTTGTCCATTGCCATCGCGGAGACGGGGTTGGACAGCTTTCCGGCCAGCTGTCCCTGGTCATTCGAGCAGGTGCTGAGCGCCGACTGGCTGCCCGATGCGTCCTCAGCCCAGTGAGCGCGCACGCTGATTGCCGAGCCAGTAGAAATGATAGGGCGGGATGACGATACGGTTGTTGAAAAGCGCCGGAGACTCGCCCGAGACCAGATCGAAGACCTGCCCGAAGCGGAAAAGCCCGCGCTGGCCCAGTTCGTCGAGATCCAGATATTGAGGCGTGGCGTCGAAGTTGGCGGCCACCAGGACTGAATTGGTGCTGACGCTTGGGTGGCTGCGCAGAAAGACGAAGAGATGCGGGTTGGCCACGTCGATGAGTTCGCGGTTGTTGAAGTCGGCAAAGGCCGGGGTGTTCTTGCGCACCGCGATCAGATGTTTGAGTCCTTCAAAGAGGCGCTGCTCCACGCTGCCCTGTTCGTGACGGCGCTCGGCGCGGTTCCAGTCGATGCGCGGCCGGTGAATCCAGCGGGTATCGGCGGCCTTGTTGATGTCTTCGAGGAAGGAATTGTCATTGAGCGTGCCCAGCTCATCGCCATACCAGATCAGCGGAATGCCGCCGAAGGAGAGGATCATGGCGTGCAGGCTGAGAATGAGGTCGATGGCCTGATCGACCGCGTGCGGGTCGTCCTGCTCCAGCGCGGTTTCGAGCCCGGCAAGCGAGGCGAGCGCCCCGGAGATGCGTGCATCGCCCGTCTTGGGATTGACGCCGAAGGGGCGTCCGCGCGCGGGTGAACCCTCGAAGGCGCCGGTAAACCAGTCGATGAGAAAGCGCCGGTGGGCATAGGGGTCATAGTCGCAGGCGCGGATGTCGGCATCGTCGAAGCCAAGCCCGATGTCATCATGACAGCGCACATAGTTCAGCCAGGTGGCGCGATCGAGCTTGTTTGGCAGGTTCTTGATGCCCTGGCTCAGTAGCTTGGCGTTCTTGGTGGCTACGGCATCCCAGAGCAGCGCCATGAAGGTGGCGTTGTAGGCAATCTCGCATTCCTTGGCGATGACCGCGTCCTCGCCGAAATACTTGATGATCTCGGAGGGCGCGACGATGGCCTCGGCGATGAAGAGCACCCCGGGCGCGACCACCTGACAGCAGTCCTTCATGAGTTGCAGGATGAGATGCGCCTCGCGTTCGTTCTGTGAGCGGGTGCCGATCTTTTTCCACAGAAAGGCCACCGCGTCGAGCCGCACGATGTCCGCCCCCTGGTTGGCCCAGAAGAGGATGATGTCGAGCATCTCGATGAAGACCGCCGGGTTGGCGTAGTTCAGATCCCATTGATAGTGGTTGAAGACCGTCATCACCCACTTGCCCATGTCCGCATCCCAGGTGAAGTTGCCCGGGGCGGTCTCGGGGAAGATCTCGGGGAGCGTCTCCTCGAACATGTCGGGAACATCGCGGTTGGGAAAGCAGTAGTAGAAATTCTGATACTCGGCATCGCCCGCGCGCGCCTTGCAGGCCCACTCATGTTCGTTTGAGGTGTGATTCACCACCACGTCGAGCGTGAGCAGCATGCCGCGCCGGCGCATCGACTCGGCAAGCGCGCGAATGTCCTCCACGCTGCCCATGCGCGGGTCGATGTCGCGAAAATCGCTCACCGCGTAGCCGCCATCGCTCGCTCCGCGCGGGCAGCGCAGGATGGGCATCACATGCAGCATGTTGACGCCAAGCTCCTGCAGATAGGGCAGACGCTGCATGAGCCCTTGCAGATTGCCGGCGAAGCCGTCGCAATAGAGCGCCATGCCCACCCATTCCTGGCTGAGAAACCAGTTGTGATTCTCCTCGCGCTCCATATCGAGCCGCTTGAGCGCGGGCTCGCGCTCGATATAGGCCTGAGCGAGACGCTCGGTGAGGTTCACCATGTGGGTGCGGAAATCCTCGCGATGCCCATAGAGATGCTCGAAGAGCGAATGAATGGCGTAAAAGTTGGCGCCGAGTCGGGTGTAGAAATGGCGCAGATCCTCGCGCCGCACCCGGTGGCTGAACTCATCGAGGATGTCGTTGAGCAGGGCGTGTGAAACCTGTTCGTACATGGAAAACCCGTGCGGTTGAAGTGGGTTGTCGTCTGGCGTGGCGGTTAGAGCGTCCAGTCCTTGATGAAGCCCTGATAGAGTGTTGGGTCGGCGTCCGTAGCGCCGCGCTGGCCAACAATGCGCGAGGCGAAGGACTGGGCGCGCGCGAGCAGCGTCTCCAGCGGCCAGCCGTGCAGGATGCCAAGCAGGGTCACAGCGGCAAAGGCATCGCCCGCGCCGACCGTGTCCACCACCTCCAGCGCGGGCTGAGGGGCTACGCACACGAGGGCGCCATCCGCAGGCACGGCCAGGGCGCCCTCGGCGCCAAGCGTCACCACCAGGCCGCGCAGTTGGTGGCGCTCGGCCAGGGTTCGGGCGAGCGTCTCGATGTTCTCGCTCGCATCGGCGGCAAGCAGGTGCAGCTCATCGCGGTTGAGCTTCACCCAGTGTGCGCCATTGAGCAGCTCCAGCGTCTGTTCGCGCGACCACCAGGGACGGCGCAGATTGACATCGAGAAACACCAGTTCGGGGCCGGCGGCCTTGAGCGTCTCCAGCGTGCCTGCCGAAACGGGCTGGCGCAGCGCCAGGGTGCCGTGATAGAGCAGGCCGCAGGGAATCTGGGACGCATCGGGCGCGCGGATATGGTCCCAGGCGCAGTCGGCCAGGATGTCGAAGCTCGGTTCGCCTGCGTGCAGACTGACCTCAACCCGTCCAGTTGGGCGGTGTGGATCGGTTTGCACCGAGGCGCTGTCCATGCCCCAGGCACGCATGGCGTCGCGGATGCGTCCACCCTCGGCATCCTCGCCCACCGCGCTGATCAGGCGCGGATGCGCGCCGAAGGCCGCAAGATGCCAGGCAACATTAAAAGGCGCGCCGCCGAGCACCTTGCGCCCATCGGGAAAGCAGTCGAAGAGGACTTCACCAAAGATACAGAGCGCAGGCTGTGGCATGGTTCGGACTCCTGGTGATCAGGGGTGGTGATTGGCGTCCAGACGCGCGCTGAGTTCGGGGTGGAGATGCGCCAATCCTTCCAAAATGCCGGCGCTGTAGCAGCCGTTCATGCCGCCCCAGCCGCCGCGCGCGCAATAGAGCCGGTCGCTGTGACCGCGCGCGGCGGCCAGCGCGAGCGCCTCCTTGCGCACCTCGGGCAGGGCGTTGGCCACCAGCACGGCGGGGATGGGGCTGGCGAGCGCCTCCAGGTCGTTGCCGCTGTCGCCGGCAAAGAGGGTGGAGTCGGGGCCGTGGCCGAGTCGGCGCATGAGAAAGTCCACCGCATGATACTTTGTGGCGCTCTCGGGCAGGATGTCGAGCAGTCCGCGCCCGAGCGTCTCGTCGATACTCCAGATCAGGCTCGCGCGGATGCCGAGCGGGGCGAGTTGCTCGCGCAGCCGCGTGCGCAAGGCCTCGGCGTCGCTGTCTGGTGGTGCGTAGTAGCTCAGCTTGAAGGGGCCCTGCTTGGATTCCTCCTGGAGCGCTAGCTCCCCAATCCCGGCGCAGCGCTCGCGCAGCCTGAGCGCGCTGGCGCCGCCCCAGTCGCCCCCGATGACGTCCTCCCATTCAGGCAGCGGAGACCAGCGCGTCGCATCGAGCCGGTGGATGCTGCTGCCCACGTCGCCGATGACATAGTCCGGGCGGGGCAGGGCGTATTCGGCCATGGCCTCCTCGACCAGGGCGCGATGGCGTCCGGTGACATAGACCAGCGTGACCCCAGGCGCCCGCGCCAGCCGCGCAAAGCGCTCACGCGCGCCGGGCGACTCGGGCTGAGGGCCATTTGGCAGCAGGGTGCGGTCGAGATCGGTGCAGAGCAGCAGGGACTTCATGTGCCGTCCTCCAAAGGCGCAGATTCCTCGCTGCTTGGCACGGCGCAGGCGCCGAAGAAGTCGTAGTGTTCGATCGCCTCCAGAATACCGAGCGCATGGGCCTCATGGGCGAAATAGAGATTGTCCATCTCGGTGAGCCCGGAGAGTTCCTCGTGATGCCGGTTGGCCACCACCACGGCGAGGGTGTTGCCGCGCATCATGTCCTCGTCCGCACCCGAGCCGCCGGCCACCAGCACCTGTTCGAGCGGCACTTCAAGGCGGTGGGCCACATAGCGCAACGCCTGGCCCTTGCTCGCGCGCAGCGGGATGATGTCGAGAAACTGTCCGAAGGCGTGTACCACATTGACGCTGAGGTCGCGGTTGCGCAGCACGGTGGTGATGTCCTCGACCGAGGGCGCGATGCTTGGGTCGTAGTGGTAGGCGATCTTGAAGCGGCTCTGTTCGATCTTGCCCTGTGGCACCAGTCCAGGCACATCCTGAAGCGCGCGCCGTACCGCGCCCGGCTTCCAGAGATAATCGACATGATCGTGCCAGAAGTCGTCCGGCACCAGGCGCGCCGTGTAGTGAATCTCGGTGCCCAGGCTGGTGATAAGGATGTCGGGCACCGGGATGGCGTGGCGCTTGAGTTCGGTGAGCAGCGAGTCGAGCCGACGTCCGGTGGCAATGCCGAAATGGGTGCAGCGGCGGTTCTCGCGCATCAGGGCCACAAAGCGCTTCACGCCCTCGGGGTTGCCGAGCAGGCTTTGATCGAGATCGGTCACCAGGGCGCGATCACGGTAGATGAGCCGGCGGCGCAGTGGCTGGGTGTCGGGGATGGGCTCGGCCTGTTCGGCAAGTGGTGCGATGCGGGCGCGATAGGTGGCGGCATGGGCGGCCCAGGAATAATGCTCGCGCACCTTGGCCAGACCGCGCTCGGCGTAGGTCTGCCAGGTCTCGGGGTCGGTCAGGATGCGCAGCAGCGCCTCGGCAATGGCCGCCCGGTCGAGCGGATCGACCAGCAAGCCGTTGCCGCAGTTGCCGATGATGTCCACCGGGCCGCCGTTTTCGGTGGCCACCAGGGGCAGACCGCTCGCCGCCGCCTCCAGAAGGGTGAGACCGAAGGGTTCAGTCAGGGCGGGATTGATGAAGACGCCGCCCGAGCGTGCCACGAGACGGTAAATCTCGGGCACCTGATCGGAGCGATGATGCTTCGGAAGCGCCACCTTGCCATGCAGATCATAGGCGTCGAGCGTGAGCAGAATGTCGGTGAGAACCGTGCGCGCGCCTTCCTCCAGCTCGCGGATATCGTCGCGGTTGCCGGCCACGATGAGCAGATTGGCGCGCTCCTGAAGCTCGGGGCATTCGCCATAGGCCTCGATGAGAGCGACAATGTTCTTGCGATGATCGGCGCGCGAGAGGGCGAGAATCAGGGGTTTGTCGGGGGCGTCGAGAAAACGCTCGATCTCGGCGGCGAAATCGCTTGGTGGATCCTCGGGGCGGGGCGGGTGGAATTGCTCCAGATCGGTGCCCGGCGGAATGACCACCATGCGGTCGGGGCGGTAGTAATCGTAGAGCGCGTATTGCTCGTCGATCTCGTGGTGGGTGCTGGTAATGACCAGATTGGCGCTCGCGAGCGCGGTTTCCTCGGCGTCAATGCGTCGCACCATGTTGTAGCGGCTGTCGATGGTCTCGCCATCGAGCCCGGCAGCGAGCAGGCGCTGGCGCTTGTCGCGCCCGAGCGAGTGTCCGGTATGCACCAGCGGCACGCCGATGAGGTTGGCCAGGCGCGCCCCGACATAACCGGCATCGGCGTAGTGGCTATGTACCAGATCGGGCCAGCGCCCCTCTTCGTGCAGAAAGGCGCTGAGGTTGTCCATGAAGCTGTCGAGATGATCCCAGAGCTGTTCCTTGGGGATGTAGTCGGGGGGGCCGGCGTCAATGCGCAGAATGCGCGCCTTGGGCCCCAGGGGTTCGATGGGGACGGCATAATCGGTGCTAACCGCAGGGTCTTGAATGCGGCGCGTGACCAGATCAACTTGGCTGATATCGTCGCGCTCGCCAAGCGCACGCGCCAGATCAACCACGTATTTCGTCTGACCGCCGGTATCCGCGTCACGTCCGAGTTCCAGATCGTGGCCGCGAATCAGTCCATGGATGCTAAGCAACAGGATATACATCTTCAGGTGTCCGTCTGCTCTCGATGGTCGCGGGGTGCGCCACCCGTGCCTCAGGGCCTTCTTAACTTAATGGACTCCGCGCTCCATGCCAAATCCGGCGCCCGTCCGATCAAGCACATCGAGGCGGCTGCCGGGGGGCAGTTCGCGCACCCAGGGATCGAGACGCGCGAGCGCGGGTGGCAGGTTCGCGCGCGCCTCTAGCGCCGCCTCGCGGCTGCCATGCAGGCTGTGAATGAGCGCAAACCAGGGGCGGCCCTGATAGCGCTCTTCGCGCAGAAAGAGTTGTTCGGGCAGATCCTCGCGGCGGCTGAAGGCGAGAATCTCCTCGCGTGAGAAGGCGCCAAGCAGTTGCAGCGCATGGGGCCGATCCGTGATGGCCATGGTGTCCTGCGTCCGCGTTGGTGGCGCCTGGGTCTCAACCGCCGGGGTTTCCGCCTCCTGGGGTGCAGCGGCTGTCTCCGCAAGGCGTGACTCCAGCGCCTGGAGTTCGGCGGTAAGGCGCTGCTGTTCTTGCGTGGCTGATTCAAGCTGCTCGACAAGGACCGGCATCATGACCGCTTGCGGTTGTTGCGGGGCCGCCGTTGGCAGCTCGGCAAGCATTCCCGAGAGTGCATCGAGCGCGGTGGCCAGCTCGGCGATCTGATCCTGTATGCGCGCGTCCTGAGTCTGGAAGCGGCTGAGAAGGTCGAGGTGTTGCTGCATCTCGGCAAGGCGCGCATCGAGCGCCATGCCTTCGCGATCCAGTCGCTGATCGACCCACAAGAAGGCGCTGCCCGCGAGACCAACAGCGAGCAGCAAGACGGCGCCCAGCCGCCAAGACCCGTGTCGCCGCTGCGCCCTGAGATCCTCGCGCTGGCTTTTCCAGGCGCGCTGGAGTTGCGAGGCGGTCAGGCGACGGTCATCGTCGAGGTTGCTAATGCGCTCAAGCAGGCTGCGCTCGGTGTCTCTCAGGGCGCGTTGCTGATCGGCGAGCCCCGCCGCAAGCCGCGCAATCTCGCTCGCATGTTGAGCCAGTCGCTGGCGCATGAGCGGGAAGGCGTCGGCGGTCATCTCGGAAGTCTGCGTCTGATCGGATGCCGGAGTCTCCCGGGGCTGCTCCATAACACGTCCTGGTTGCGAAGGCTGTGGCTCGGCAGGCGCATTATAGCCGTTTCGGGAGC
>JAFGTZ010000446.1 GCA_016938795.1 Chromatiaceae bacterium
ATCGCGCGCCTGGCCCTGCGCCAGATCCGGCGCATGGGACGCGATTCGGTGACCCTGGTCACGCTTGATCGCCAGCGTCTTGGCGCCTATCGCCAGTTGCAGGCCTTCGGGCAGATGGCCGGGGTCGCGGTCATGTTGCTGGAACATGAAGATGAGCTTGCGACGTTGTCCGGGCGGGCCGGAGATGGCAGACTGGTTTTAATTGACACGGCAGGGCAGGCCGCGCGCGATGTGGCCGAGCGGCGTCTGTTCGCGCGGGTTCGCGAACGGCTTGATCTTGAGACCTGGCTGGTGGTGGCCGCCACCCATCAGGCGCGGGTGCTGCGCCAGGTGCTCGACGCCTTCGACTCC
This sequence comes from Chromatiaceae bacterium, assembly GCA_016938795.1. Lineage (GTDB taxonomy): Bacteria > Pseudomonadota > Gammaproteobacteria > Chromatiales > Chromatiaceae > Marichromatium. The sequence continues at coordinate 352 of JAFGTZ010000446.1, forward strand.
TGCGAGCCCTCGGCGCTGGTGCTCACCAAGGTCGATGAATCCGAATGGCTCGGCGAGACGCTTTCGGTGCTCATGGAGCAGCGCCTTGGACTGGTGTTTTACAGCGATGGTCAACGCATGACCGAAGATTTTCACAAGGCGGATAGCCTCTATCTCACCCGGCTGGCACTGCGCGAGCAGGTCACGGCGGCGTCTTTCGTCTCGCCAGCGGCGGCCTTCGACGATCCGCTGGCGGCCTTCGATCCGCCCCCGGCTCAGTCCCGAGCAGGCGGCGCCGAGACGCTGCTGCTTGAGTCGGTGCTGCCATTCAGGGCCTCCGTCCATGCTGCCTGCTAGAGCGCGTCTTCAAACCATCGCGGTGGCGAGCGGCAAGGGCGGGGTCGGCAAGACCAACGTCTCGGTCAATCTCGCCGTGTCACTGGCGCAGCTTGGGCGTCGGGTCATGCTCTTCGACGCCGATCTGGGGCTGGCGAATGCCGATCTGCTGTTGGGCCTGCGTCCCACCCGCACCCTCTACGATCTGGTCGAGGGGCGTGTCGAGAGCCTGGAGGAGATTCTCGTCAGCGGCCCGCGCGGCATGATGTTGGTGCCCTCGGCCTCGGGCATCGCAAGCATGGCCAATCTGACGCCGGCGGAACACGCGGGCCTGATCCGCGCCTTCAGCTCCTTTCAGCAGCCGCTCGATGTGCTCATCGTCGATACCTCGGCGGGTGTCAATGATGCGGTCACCAGCTTTTGCAAGGCGGTTCAGGAGGTGTTGGTGGTGGTGTGCGACGAGCCGGCCTCGCTGACCGATGCCTACGCACTCATCAAGGTGCTGCATCAGGATCACGGCTTGCGTCGCTTCCGCATGATCTGCAACATGATCTCCTCGCCCGAGGGGGCGCGGCGACTGATGCGCAAACTCACCGCCGTCTGTGCGCAATATCTTCCTGATGTCATGCTCGACGCATCGGGTATCATTCCCATGGACGAGCATTTGCGTCGCGCCGTGCAACGTCGCGCGCCTGTGGTCGAACTCTATCCCGGCAGTCCGGCGGGACGCGCCTTCATCGACCTTGCGCGCAAGGTCGAGCGTTGGCCAGGCAGCGATGCCGGTCTCGGCGGAATCGGCTTTTTCATTGAGCGGATGTTGCAAAGCGCCTGATGGCCCCGAAACGTCTCTTGCAGGGGTATGCGGCGCGCGGCGAGGATGCAGATACCTTGGTGGCGGCCAATATCGACCTGGTGCGCCGCATCGCGCATCATCTCGCCGCGCGCCTGCCGGCCTCGGTGCAGATCGACGACCTGATCCAGTCGGGCATGGTCGGGCTGATCGAGGCCGCGCGCCAGTTTCAGGCTGGGCAGGGGGCCAGTTTCGCCACCTATGCCGCCATTCGCGTGCGTGGCGCCATGATCGACGAGCTGCGTCGCAGCGACTGGACACCGCGCTCGGTGCACCGCAACAGCCGGCGCATCGCCGAAGCGATGCACCAGATCGAGATACGCGAGGGGCGCGCGGCGAGCGATGCTGAAATCGCCAAGGTGCTCGACGTGCCCCTAAACGACTATCATGCAATGCTGCAGGATAGCGCGAGCGCCAATCTGCTGGGGCTCGATGAGCTGTTTGGCCCCGATGCTGAAACCGATCGCGTGCTGCCCGGGACCGCTGCGACACCGATTGAGGAGGTTGAGCAGGAGCAGTTTCGCGACGCCCTGGCCGAGGCGCTGGCCGCCCTGCCGGAGCGCGAGCGTTTGGTGCTTAACCTCTATTACAGCGAGGAATTGAATCTGCGCGAGATCGGGGCGGTGCTGGGGATCACAGAGTCGCGTGTCAGTCAAATTCGCTCACAGGCCGTGCATCGCTTGCGAGCCCGGCTTGGCGATTGGACTGAATCCCTTACCTCGTTGTGAGAGCCTCTACTCGACAATCGTCACTTGGAGTTCAGTGTGGACAAAGGCATGAAAATCCTTATCGTGGACGACTTCTCCACGATGAGACGCATCATCAAGAATCTGCTGCGCGACCTTGGTTTCAACAACACCATGGAAGCCGACGATGGCAGTACCGCGCTGCCCATGCTCAAGGGCGGCGGTTTCGACTTTCTGATCACCGACTGGAACATGCCGAACATGGAGGGGATCGAGCTGCTGCGTCAGGTGCGAGCCGATCCCGACATCAAGACGCTGCCGGTGCTCATGGTGACCGCCGAGGCCAAGCGCGAGCAGATCGTCGAGGCGGCCCAGGCCGGCGTGAACGGCTATATCGTCAAGCCCTTCACTGCCGAGACGCTGAAGGAAAAGATCGATAAGATCTTTGAGCGGATCGCTGGCTAGGACGCATTGGAGGTCCGCATGGCGGCTGTTTCCGATGCGTCGTCCGATATCGCCGTCGCCAGCCGCGCGCCGGCGCCGACCGTGGCCGGGTCTTGTGTCGACTCCGACATTCGCGCCTCTGGCCAGGGGTAACCTGATCGTTCGGCCTGGGATTTATCGATGGATAATGCTGAAGAACGTTTGACCACGCATCTGGCGCTCGCTCGCGAGCTGGTCGGACATTTGGAGAACGGCGACGAGGAGAACGCGCGGCTGGTGATTCAGCAGTTGCGTTTTCCCTATGAGCGCGAACTCTTCGAGGAACTCGGAAAGCTGACCCGTGAGCTGCACGAGGCACTGAAAAGCTTTCGGGGCGACTCGCGCCTGGTGGAGATTACCCAGGATGAGATTCCCGACGCCAAGGAGCGCCTGAATTACGTCGTCACCATGACCGAGCAGGCCACACACCGCACGCTCAATGCGGTCGATGAGGGCCTGCCCATCGCGGAGTCGCTGCACAGGCGCGCGGCGGCCCTGACCGAGAATTGGGCCCGGTTTCGTCGCCGCGAGCTTTCGCTCGATGAGTTTCGCGACTTTGCGCACGACCTCGATGCCTTTTTCGACGCGACCGGTCAGGAGACCGAACGTCTGCGCTCGCTCATGTCCGAGATCATGATGGCGCAGGACTTTCAGGATCTCACCGGTCAGATCATCGGGCGCGTGCTGCGTTTGGTGCATGATCTGGAAGAAAGCCTTGTTGGCCTCATTCGGCTGTCGAGCGGACGCATGGCGCCGAGCGAACCTCCAGGCGAGGTGGCGACGCCGGCGGTCTCCAGGGATGAGCACGAGCGAGGTCCGACGGGTCCGGCGGTGCCGAACACGCATGATGCGCTTGCCGATGTGGTGTCGGGGCAGGACGATGTCGATGCCTTGCTCTCCAGTCTCGGGTTCTAGTGCAGTGCAAATCAGGGGATAAGGGGCATGGCCATCGACCCGAATGACGAGATTCTGCAGGATTTTCTGGTGGAAGCCGGAGAGTTGCTCGAAGCGCTCAACGAGCAACTCATCGAGCTGGAACAGGATCCCGACAATCGGGATCTGCTCAATGCCGTTTTTCGCAGCTTCCACACCATCAAGGGCGGCGCGGGCTTTCTCAACCTGAACGCCATGGTGGCGGTCTGTCATCATGCGGAGGACGTTTTCAACCTCCTGCGCAATGGCGAGCGACGCATCGACTCCCACCTGATGGATACGGTGTTGCGAGTGCTCGATGTGCTGAATGTCATGTTCGGCGATCTACAGTCCGGTCGCGACCCCGAGCCAGCCTCGCCCGAGCTGATGAGCGCCCTGGAGCAGTTGGCCGTGCCCGGCGACAGCTCCCTTGGCGCCGCACCCGCTCCAGCCGCTGCGCCCGCCGCCCCTCCCGCTGCGCCCGCACCGAAGCAAGCGCCTGAACAGGTACCCGAGCAAGCCGTCTCGGCGCCTCCCGAGCCCCGTGAGCCGGCCTCTGCCAAGAGCGGCGATGGGGACGAGATGACCGAAAGCGAATTCGAGGCCCTGCTCGATGCCCTGGCCGACGGGGGCGCGGGCGCGCCAAGCGCTGAAGCGCCTCCTGCGGAGCCGCCGCCGCCAGCCTCATCGGAGTCGTCCGCGCCCGGGATGGCGAGCGCCAGCGAAACGCCTGATATTGCCGCCCCCCCAGCCTCGGCGGATCTGATCACCGAGGATGAGTTCGATGCCCTGCTCGATCAGCTGCATGGCAAGGGCGCCTTTGATGCCAAGGTGGTGGCAAGCTCCCCGCCAGAGGCGCCGGCGCGCGCCACAGGCACAGCGTCCGCGCCATTAAGCTCCACCGATACATCGGCGGCGCAAGGCAAGCCCTCCGCGCCACGGCCTGCGGCCCCCACGCAGGCCGAGACCTCGGTGCGGGTCGATACCAATCGGCTCGACGAGATCATGAACCTGGTCGGCGAGCTGGTGTTGGTGCGCAACCGCTTGAGCATGCTGCGCTCTCAAACCGGCGATGACGAGGTCTCGAAGGCGATCAACTCGCTCGCCCTGGTGACCGCCGATCTGCAAACAGCGGTCATGAAGACCCGCATGCAGCCCATCAAGAAGGTGTTCAGTCGCTTCCCGCGCGTGGTGCGCGATCTGGCGCGCACCCTGGGCAAGGATATCGACTTTCAGACCTATGGCGAGGAGACCGATCTCGACAAGAACCTGGTCGAGGCGCTGGCCGATCCGCTGGTGCATCTGATTCGCAATGCGGTTGATCACGGCATTGAAATGCCGGACGTGCGCGAGGCAGCGGGCAAGCCGCGCAAGGGCACGGTGGTGCTCGGCGCCGCGCAGGAAGGCGATCATATCGCGCTTAGCATCAGTGACGATGGGCGCGGCATGGATCCCGATAAGCTGCGCGCCAAGGCACTCGAAAAGGGCTTGATCGACACGGCCATGGCCGAGCGCATGACCGATCGCGATGCCTATAACCTGATCTTCATGGCGGGCTTTTCGACCAAGGAACAAATCTCCGATGTCTCTGGGCGCGGGGTGGGCATGGATGTGGTCAAGACCCGCATCGGACAGCTCAACGGCACCATCGAGATTGATTCTGAGATTAATCGCGGCACCCGCTTGCAGGTCAAGTTGCCGCTGACACTCGCCATTTTGCCGGCGCTCATGGTCATTCTCGATGGCCGGCGTTTTGCCATACCGCTCGCCTCGGTGTCCGAGATTCTCGACCTCGATTTGAGCCGCAGCCGCTTTGTCGACGACCAAGAGGCCATTGTAGTGCGCGGCCATGCCTTGCCCATTTACCATGTGGGTCGCTGGGTGCGTCCCGGTCAGCCGGTCCTGGCGCGCGAGGACGCCCATGTGGTGGTGGTGCAGGTCGCCCAGCGCAAGGTGGGCCTGGTGGTCGATGGGCTGGTTGGTCAGGAGGAGGTGGTCATCAAGCCGCTGGGGCTGGGCTTGCGCGGGGTGCCCGGTTTGGCGGGCGCGACCATCACCGGGGATGGCGGTATCGCGCTCATTATTGACGTGCCGGAGCTGCTGCGGGTCATGGGGCGCCCGGAATTTGGCGGGCGCGGATCCCGGGCCGCCGATCCGCGAACCCTGGGGGTCTGATTCGTGACGCTCAAAGTGCTCGTCGTCGATGATTCCGCTTTTTTTCGTCGTCGTATCGTCGAGATTCTGGATGCCGATATCGGGATCAAGGTCGTCGGCACGGCCGCCAATGGACAAGAGGCGGTTGATCTGGCCCGGTGTCTCGATCCCGATGTGGTGACCATGGATATCGAAATGCCCGTGATGGACGGGATCACCGCAGTGCGGCGTATCATGACTGATTCGCCACGCCCCATCCTCATGTTCTCGACCCTCACCACCGATGGGGCCAAGGCCACGCTCGACGCGCTCGATGCGGGCGCCATGGACTTCCTGCCTAAGCGCTTCAGCGACATGGCCAGTGACGAGGAAGGGGCCAAAATGCTGCTGCGTCGGCGGGTACGCGCACTGGCGCGGGGGCGGCGTGCGCCGCCTGCCCGCAGCGAACCGGCAAGTGCGCGCGCCCCGCTGCATGAGACCGCGCCAACCATCCGACACACACCGCCGCAGACCGCGCGCCCCGCGCCGAGTCCAGAATCGCTGCGCTCGGCGCGCGCGCTGCTCATCGGCACCTCGACAGGCGGTCCGGTCGCCCTGCAGGAGGTGCTCAAGCCACTTCCCGCGACCTTTCCGCTGCCGATCGTGCTGGTTCAACACATGCCGGCGAGTTTCACCCCGGCCTTTGCCGAGCGACTGAACAATCTCTGTCAGATCGAGGTGCGCGAGGCGGGCGATGGCGATGTGCTCAGGCCCGGTTTGGCGCTGCTTGCTCCGGGGGGGCGCCAATTGCTTCTGGAAGGTGGCTCGCAGACGCGGGTGCGGCTCGCCGAGAGTCCGCCCGGAACCATCTACAAGCCCAGCGTCGATATCACCTTCAATTCCGCCGTACAGGCGCTGCGCGCCCAGGTGCTGGCCGTGGTGCTCACCGGCATGGGGGCCGACGGTCGTGAAGGCGTGCGCGCACTCAAGGCGCAGGGGGCCCAGGTCTGGGCGCAGGATGCCGCCAGTTCGGTGGTCTTTGGAATGCCTGCTGCCGTCATCGAGGCGGGGCTTGCCGATCAGGTGTTTTCGCTCAAGGATTTTGCCCCCGCCCTCATCAAGGGTTTGTGCTAAACCATGGATGTGCTGACCCTGCTCGGGATCCTGCTGGGTCTCGTGGCGGTGCTCGGCGGATCCATCGCCAAGGGCAGCGGTCTGGGGGCCTTGTGGAATCTGGCGGCCTTTCTCATCGTGGTGGTGGGAACCCTGGGCGCCACGCTGGTGCAGGCGCGCTTGCCGGTGTTTCGTCGGGCCGTGCGCATTCTGCCCTGGGTCTTGCGCCCGCCGCGCCTGAACCCGCGCGGCGTGATCAAGCGTCTGGTTGATTGGGCGGTGCTGTCGCGGCGCGAGGGTCTGCTCGGCCTGGAGCCGCTCTCCGAGCAGGAGCGTGATCCCTTCCTGCGCAAGGGGCTGCAACTGCTGGTTGATGGCACCGAGCCGCAGGTGTTGCGCCAGATCCTGGAGGCGGAACTCGACAATCGCGAGGCATTCGATCTCCAGGCGGCGAAGGTGTTTGAAAGCATGGGGATCTATGCGCCAACGCTGGGCATCATCGGCGCAGTCATGGGCTTGATGTCGGTGATGCAGAATCTCGCCGACCCTGCGGCACTGGGGCCAGGAATCGCGGCGGCCTTCGTGGCGACGATTTATGGCATCGCCTCGGCAAACCTCTTGTTTCTGCCTCTGTCGAACAAGCTCAAATCGCTGGTGCAGCGCCACGTCAACTATCAGACAATGCTGGTGGAAGGTCTGATCGCCATTGCCGAGGGCGAGAATCCACGGCATATCGAGAGCAAGCTCCAGGGCTTCATTCAGGAGTAATCAGGTCATGAGTCGGCGGCGACGCCAGCAGGGTGAGGGCGATGCCAGGCATGAGGCCTGGGCCATTCCCTATGGGGATCTGGTCACCCTGATGATGGCCTTTTTCGTGGTGATGTATGCGGTATCTGTGGTCGATGCCGGTAAATATCGCGTGCTTTCCGACTCGCTCATCCAGGCCTTTGGCACCCCGCGGTCTGTCGCGCCCATCCAGATCGGCGAACCTGTACTGGGTGATCGTCTCATTGGCGATGAGGTCTTGCGCTCGCTCAATCCTCTGGCCGGGCGCGCGCCGCTGATCGAGGGCAGTGGTGTGCTGCCGCTGGTCGGTGAGATGCGCTCGCCAAGCGCCCGGGCGCTGGAGCAGGTGCTCAAGGCCATGCCGCGCTCCGAGCGCGATCAAATTCTGGCCGAGATGGGGACCATGGCTGGCGAGGTTGAGGGCGCGCTAGCCCCTCTCATCGCAGACGAACTCATCAAGGTGAACCGTGAGGCCTGGTGGATTGAAATCGAGATCAAGACCAGCCTGCTGTTTCAAAGCGGATCGGCCATTCTAGAGCCGGACTCGCTGCCGGTGCTGGAAGAGGTGGCGGGGGTTTTGGCGCGCGGCAAGGGTCGTATTCATGTCGAGGGGCATACCGATAACCTGCCCATCGGCAATTCCATCTATCCTTCGAACTGGGAGCTGTCCTCGGGGCGTGCGGCGACGGTGGTCAACCTCTTTGCCCAGAATGGCGTTGATCCGCGGCGCATGGTGGCGATTGGCTATGGCGAGTTTCAGCCGCTTGCCGATAACGCCACTGCCGAGGGGCGTGCGCGCAACCGTCGGGTGGCCGTGGTGATCTTGCCTGGTCCGCCGCCGCGCGGCAGCAAAGGTGTCGAACCCGAACGACTGCGTCAGGATTACGAAGAGGCGGGCGCCGCCGCTCCCGAGGTCTGAGCATGGGCGCTGCGCCCTTCCATGTCATTCGAAACCATGATCGACGATGCGAGCATCGTCATCCATCCTTGCAGAGGACTCCTGTATGAGCGCGGATAAAACGCAGACGACGGCCGCTAGCGGCGGAACCTCATCATCCTATGTCACCTTCAGCCTGGCCGATGAGACCTATGCCATCGATGTGCTCCAGGTGCAGGAGGTGCTGAAGCTGACCGAGATTGCCCCGGTTCCCGGGGTGCCGGACTATATTCTGGGCATCATCAATCTGCGCGGCGATGTGGTCACTGTCATTGATGCGCGCCGTCGCATG
>JAFGTZ010000447.1 GCA_016938795.1 Chromatiaceae bacterium
ATGTCGATGACCTTCTGGAAAAAATCCAGCTCGACGCATTGGGTTGTCGGGTTGCCGGGGAAGTTCAGCACCAGCATCTTCGGCTTAGGCCAGGACTCCTGGATCGCCTTTTGCAGCTCCTCGAAGAAGTCCACGTCCGGGGTCAGGCGCACATGACGCACGTCGGCTCCGGCGATAATGAATCCATAGGGGTGGATCGGATAGGCCGGATTGGGCACCAGCACGGTATCGCCCGCGCTCATGGTGGCAAGCGCCAGATGCGCCAGCCCCTCCTTCGAGCCGATGGTGAGAATCGCCTCGCTCTCGGGGTCGAGATGCACGTCGAAGCGGTCGCGATACCAGTTGCAAACGGCGCGGCGCAGACGCGGGATGCCACGCGACATGGAATAACGATGGGTGTCGGGACGCTGCGCCGACTCGACCAGCTTATCGACGATGTGCTGGGGCGTACCCTGATCCGGGTTGCCCATGCCGAAGTCGATGATGTCCTCGCCCCGCGCTCGCGCCTCGGCCTTCAACTCGTTGACAATGTTGAAGACATAGGGCGGCAGGCGCTTAATGCGATGGAAGTCTGACTCGGGGGCGACCACGTGGGAAACCTCTTGGGGGTGATGGATGGGAAAAAACTCAAGAGTCTACAGTTGCCAAGGAAAGTTTCAAAGACTTTGCGCAAGACGCGCCGCGCCGATGGCGGCTTAACAACTCAGAACAGAGGCTTAGAAAAGATCATCGAGCAGACGCGGCGCCGGCGCGGCTGGGGGCTCCGAGACGCGCTCCGCGATCCAGACAGGCTCCGGGCCAAGCAGGCGGGAGCGATATTCAGCCCGAACCCACTCCAGCAGGCCCGTTACCGCCTGGGTTTCAGTTCCGCGCTCCGGGTCAATTCTGACCCGAACCATGCCTGGAGGGGCATCAAGCAGGGCCTCGGGTTCGTTGCGCAGGGCCTCGCGCATGAAGTCCATCCACATTCCGAGGGCCCCCACTCCACCGAACTCGCCGCGTCCCAGGGATGAAAAATCGTCAAATCCCATCCAGGCCACGCACACCAGCTCGGACTGAAAGCCCGCGAACCAGGCATCGCGCATTGCGTTCGTGGTGCCGGTCTTGCCAACAATATCCGCTCGATCCAGCGCCAGGGCCCGCCGCGCGGTGCCCTGTTCAATGACCGAGCGCAACATGGAGGTGATCTGAAAGGCAATGCGTGGGTCGATGATCTGTTCGGCGAGCGGCGCCGCTCTCAGCCCTCGGGTGAGCGCGCCACCCGCATTGGCGGGGCGGTACCAGCAATCTTCGCAGGCGCGCGGCGGATTGGCCTCGAACAACAGATGCCCCGCGCCGTCCTCGATCCGCTCAATGAACCAGGGTGTGACGTGATAGCCGCCATTGGCAAAGACCGCATAGCCCTCGGCCAGTTTCAGGGGCGAGAGTTCGCCTGTGCCAAGCGCCAGGGACAGCCCGCTCGGCAGCGCCTCGGCCCCGAACCCGAAGCGTTCGAGATAGTCCTGAGCGTCCGCGACCCCGACGCTATGCAGCAGATTGATGGTGGCCAGATTGCGCGACAGCGCAAGCGCCTTGCGCAGACGGATGGGGCCGAGTTCCTTGTGATCGGCGTTTTTCGGATCCCAGCGCGGCGCTGTGTCGAAGCGCATGGCTTGGTCGAGAACCAGACTGGCCGGCGTCCAGCCCTCATGCAGGGCGGCGGCATGAATGAAGGGCTTGAAGCTGGAGCCTGGCTGGCGGCGCATGTCGAGCGCACGATTGAACTTGCTCTCGGCAAAGGCATAGCCTCCGACCAGGGCGCGCACCGCCCCATCGCGAGGCGCCAGGGCCACCAGCGCCCCCGAGGCGGGTGGACGCTGACTCAGCACCCAGCGCTCGCGCCCCTTCGCCTCGGGCTTGCGTCGCAGCCGGATCAGATCGCCCGCCGCCAGCACCTGATCGACCCGACGCGGACGCGAACCGCGAACATTGAGCCGACGATAGGGACGCGCCCAGGCCACGGCTTCGAGTCCAAGCCGCAGGCGCTCGCCCTGCCCCAGATAAATCTCGGCCTCACGCACCCCCGCACTCAGCACCAGCCCAGCCGCGAGGCCGGGAATCTCGGGCCGCTCGGCGAGCACGGCATCCAGTTCATCCGTGGTCAAGGTCTCCGGCGATACCCTGGCCTCGGCCCCGCGATAGCCATGACGCTCGTCATAGTCATGCAGTGCCTTGCGCAGCGCTTGCTGCGCGGCCTGCTGGAGCGGAGACTCAATGGTGGTGATGACCCGATAGCCGCGGCTGACAGCCTCCTCGCCAAAGTGCTTGATGATTTCCAGACGCGCCATCTCGGCCACATAGCCTGCATCGAGTTTGATCTCGGTGCCATGCAGGCGCGCCGCGTCCGGGGTAGCCAGTGCTTCGCGGTATTGCTCGGCGCTGATGAAGCCCAGTTCGCGCATGCGACCGAGGATGTAGTCGCGCCGCTCGCGTGCGCGCAGCGGATCGGTCACCGGATTGAGGGTTGAGGGCGCCTTGGGGATGCCGGCGAGCATGGCCGCCTCGGCCAGTGTCAGGGCATTGAGCGGTTTATTGTAATAGAGGGCGGCGGCAGCCGAGATGCCATAGGCGCGATGACCGAAAAAGATCTGATTGAGATACAGCTCAAGAATCTCTTCCTTCGTCAGGGCCTGCTCCAGATGCAGGGTCAGCAGCGCCTCGGTGAGCTTACGCCGGAAGCTTTTCTCGGGGGTCAGGAAGAAGTTGCGCACCACCTGCATACTGATGGTGCTGCCGCCCTGCGACTTCTCGCCGGTCACCGCAAAATTCAGCACGGCGCGCACTAAGCCATTGAGGTCGATGCCGCCATGCTCGAAAAAGCGGCTGTCCTCGGTGGCCAGAAAGGCCTGAATCACCAGCGGCGGAATGTCCGCATAGGCGACCGGCTGGCGACGCTGGATGCCGAATTCGCCGATGAGCGCGCCATCGGCGCTGTAGACCCGCAAGGGTTCCTTGAAATGCACATCGCGCAGCTGCTCGACATTGGGCAGCTCGGGCAGGACCGCACCCAGGTACAGCCCGCCCCCGAGCAAACTAAGCAGCAACACTTGCAACGGCGCGGCAAGCAGCGCCGTCATCAACCCTAACCAGGGGTCGCGACCGTCCCGATACCGCCGAGCGGCGCGCCGACCACGCGCATGCCGGCCATCACGCCGAGGTGTCTCGGATGGCGGCGGACTGGAGTCTCTTGGCGAGGATTCCATCA
>JAFGTZ010000448.1 GCA_016938795.1 Chromatiaceae bacterium
CTGGCGCTCGACTATGGCGCCTTTGTCCGCACACCATTGCGGCTGAACACGGGTGAAACACTGCTTGAAGTGCCGCGCGGAACCTCGCTGCGCACCCTGGCCGACACCCTGAGCGAGCAGGGCCTGATCAAGCATCCCTATTATTTTCTGGCCATGGCCTATCTGCGCGGTGACCATCACCGCATCAAGGCCGGTGACTATGCGCTGGTCCCCGGACTACGCCCCGACGACCTGCTTGACCGTCTGGTCGCCGGGCAGGTGGTGGTCTATCGCGTGACCCTGATCGAGGGCTGGACCTTCCGCCGCGCCCTGGAGGCGCTCGATGCCGATACGCGCTTTGCGGGTGAGCCCCTGGGCGCGCTCTCCGATGCCGAGATCATGGCGCGTCTGGATCGCGCCGATCTGCATCCCGAGGGACGCTTCTTTCCCGATACCTACGTCTTTCGCCGCGCTCACAGCCGGCTCGATTTGCTGCGCCGCGCCCTTGAGCGCATGGACCGGGTGCTGGCCGAGGAGTGGGCCGCGCGTGCGCCCGAGCTGCCACTGAACTCGCCCGACGAGGCCTTGGTGCTGGCCTCCCTCATCGAAAAAGAGGCCATGCTGGCGCGCGAACAGCCGATCATCAGCGGGGTGTTCATCCGGCGTCTCAATCGCGATATGCGTTTGCAAACCGATCCCACAGTGATTTACGGCCTCGGCGATGAGTTTGACGGCGATCTCAAGCGCGTGCATTTGCGCACGCCCACGCCCTATAACACCTATGTGAATCATGGTCTGCCGCCAACCCCCATCGCGCTGCCGGGTCGCGGGGCCATCCATGCAGCGCTCCATCCGGCGCCTGGCGATGCCCTCTTTTTTGTCGCGCGGGGCGACGGATCCCATGTCTTTTCAGCCACCTATGCCGAACACCAGCAGGCGGTTCGGCGCTATATCCTGGGGCAGGATTAAGTGATGGCTGAAGCGCCCCGGTTCATCACACTCGAAGGCATCGAAGGGGCCGGAAAATCCTCTCAGATCGCGCCCATTGCCGCCCTCTTGCGCGCGCGTGGGCGCGCGGTGCTGACCACGCGCGAGCCGGGTGGCTCGGTCATCGCCGAGCGCATTCGCGCCCTGCTGCTCGATCCGTCGAACAGCGGCATGGACCGCACCGCCGAGCTGTTGCTCATGTTCGCCGCGCGCGCCGAGCATCTCGCCCAGACCATCCGCCCGGCCTTGGAAGCGGGAACCTGGGTGCTCTGCGATCGCTTCACCGACGCCACCTATGCCTATCAGGGCGGCGGACGCGGCGTCGAGGCGGCACGCATCGCCACGCTGGAGCATCTGGTGCAGGGCGCGCTGCGCCCTGATCTGACCCTGGTATTCGACCTCGACCCCGAGCTGGGCCTGGCGCGCGCGCGCGCGCGCCAGGGGGCGGCGGATCGTTTCGAGCGCGAGACGCTGGCGTTTTTTGCCGCCGCCCGCGCGGTCTATCTGGAGCGCGCGCGCGCCGCGCCCGAGCGCTATCGCATCATCGACGCAAGCCGCCCCCTGGATGCAGTGAGCGCCGAGGTGTGCGCCTGCATCGAGACACTGCTCGAGACGCC
>JAFGTZ010000449.1 GCA_016938795.1 Chromatiaceae bacterium
GGAAACACTGATTAAATCCTCCGCCACTCGGCGGGTGAACTCGGTAGAATTGGCCGGAAACCACGACGGATTGCGAGCCCCATGAAGCAGATGTCCTTTTCCCAGGCGGAGTACGCCGGCAAGAAGAAGGTGACCCGGCGCGAGCGCTTTCTGGCGGAGATGGAGCGGGTGGTGCCGTGGGCGGCGCTGCTGGAGGCGCTCGCGCCGCACTACTACCCGAACGCCGCACCGAACAAGCGTGGTCGTCCGCCGATTGGTCTGGAGCGGATGCTGCGCATGTACTTCCTGCAGCAGTGGTACGCGCTGGCCGACGAGGCGCTGGAAGATGCCCTTTACGACAGCCAGGCGCTGCGCAACTTCGTGGGAATCGACCTGGCGCGGGAGTCGGTCCCGGATGCCACCACACTCCTGAAGTTCCGCCGCCTGCTGGAGCAGGCGGAGCTGACGAAGCGGATCTTCGAGACCATCAACGCCACGCTGGCCGCGCGCGGGATGATGATGCGCGAGGGCACGGTGGTGGATGCCACCATCCTCGCCGCTCCGCCCTCGACGAAGAACCGCGGAAAGTCGCGGGACCCGGAGATGCACCAGACCAAGAAGGGCAACCAGTGGTACTTCGGGATGAAGGCGCACATCGGCGTGGATGCCGAGTCGGGGCTGGTGCATACGGTGGTGGGCACGGCGGCCAACGAGGCTGACGTGACCCAGGCCGGGCAGCTGCTGCACGGAGAGGAGCAGATGGTCTTTGCCGATGCCGGTTACATCGGCGTGGAGAAGCGCGAGGAGTTGAAGGACAAGCCCATCACCTGGCACGTGGCCGAGAAGCGTGGCCGCATCAAGGCGATGCCCGAAGGCGAGCTGAAGGAGTGGGTGGTGGCGCGCGAGCGCCTCAAGGCGCAGGTTCGCTCGGTGGTGGAGCACCCCTTCCACGTGGTGAAGAACCTCTTCGGCTACCGGAAGGTGCGCTACAAGGGTCTGGCGAAGAACACCGCGCAGTTGTTCACGCTGTTCGGGCTGGCGAATCTGGTGTTCGCCAAGCGGCAACTGTTGGGCGCTCGCGCCTGAAGTGTGCCCGGAGTGAGGGGATCGGGCGGCAAACCGGCCCTGCCGGGCGAGAAAAACGGCTAAATCGGCCCGACTGGAGCGCCTGCAGCTCAGTTCGCTGCATTCAAGAAGGGATCCGTTGTGGAAAACGATCAATTCCATTTTTCTTCAGCGCTTCC
>JAFGTZ010000450.1 GCA_016938795.1 Chromatiaceae bacterium
GCTGGAGCGGCGGCGGTTGCGACCGCCGCGCCGCCGGCGCGAGCTGCGCGGCTTGTCGCCATTGGGCGCGCCGGCCTGACCCTCGCCATTGCTCGGCTGGGTGTGGTCCTCGCCTGGCTCGCGCGTCTCCCGAGCCTCGGGCTCGGCGGCGCGAGAGGCGGCCTCGGGCTGGGCGCTCGGGCGTTCGCTGCCGCGCGTTGCGGCGGTTTCCAAGGCTGTGTCCGAGCCGTCCGAGTCGGGGCGTCGGGTGCGTGTGCGTGTGCCGTTGCGTTTGGTGCGCGAGTCGCCGTTGCGCGGTGCGCGTGTGCGCTCCTCGGTCTGGCCTTCGCCGTCCTCGCTCCGCGCGGGGCGGTTGGGGCGGGGCTCGCGGCGTGGCGTTTCGGTGGGCGGCTCCTGGCGCTCGGCCTCGGATGCAGGCTCGGGGCGGGGTGTCCTGTGCTCGTCAAGACGGCTGGAGGGGCGCTCGTCCTCGTTCTGACGCGGTGCGAAGAGACCCGTCCAGATCCGCTTGAGCAGGCTGTCGGAGTCGCCGCGCTCGGCCTCGGGGCGCGCGAGCGGCGCACCGAGCGGGCGGGGCTGCGGGGCGCGCGGGCGCACCTCGCGGGGCGGATCCTCGCGCTGGGGCGCGGGCGTGGCTGGGGCCACCTGCTTGACGGCAGGTTCCTCGGCGCGCGCCACGGAGCCGGTGCGCGGGTAGGTCGTGGGGGCTGCCTCGGGGGCAAGCGCAAGCTCGTAGCTGGGCTGGTTTTCGACCAGCCTGGAGGCGTCCTGGCTGCGGATGCGTTCGATCTGATAATCGGGCGTGAAGAGGTGTTCGTTCGGCACCAGCAGAATCTCGACCTGATGGCGCTGTTCAATGGCGAAGATGGCGCGACGCTTTTCGTTGAGCAGGAAGGTAGCCACAGGCACTGGAAGCTGGGCGACGATGCGCTGGGTGTTGTCCTTCATCGCCTCTTCCTCGACGATGCGCAGGATGGAGAGCGCGAGCGACTCCACGCCGCGCACGGTGCCCTGGCCCTTGCAGCGCGGACACACCTGCTGGCTCGACTCGCCGAGCGAGGGGCGCAGGCGCTGGCGCGACATCTCCAAGAGGCCAAAGCGCGAGATGCGCCCGAGCTGCACCCGGGCGCGATCCTGCTTGAGCGCCTCGCGCAGGCGGTTCTCAACCTCGCGCTGGTGCTTGGGCGGGGTCATGTCGATGAAGTCGATGACAAAGAGTCCGCCGAGATCGCGCAGTCGCAGCTGGCGGGCAATCTCGTCGGCGGCCTCCAGGTTGGTGTTGAGCGCGGTTTCCTCGATGTCGGCGCCCTTGGTGGCGCGCGCCGAGTTGATGTCGATCGAGGTCAGCGCCTCGCCCTGGTCGATGACGATGGAGCCGCCCGAGGGCAGGCGCACCTCGCGCTGGAAGGCCGACTCGATCTGGCTTTCGATCTGGTAGCGGGTGAAGAGCGGCACCTCGTCGCGATAGAGCCGCAGCTTTTTGATGTTCTGCGGCATCACCTGACGGATGAAGCTCTCGGCGCGCTCATAGACCGCTGGATCGTCGATCACAATCTCGCCGATATCGACGCGCAGATAGTCGCGGATGGAGCGGATGATGACGTCGCTTTCCTGATAGATGAGGAAAGGCGCGCGGCGCTGCTCGCTGGAGGTCTCGATGGCCTTCCAGAGTTGGAGCAGGTAGTCGAGATCCCACTGAAGTTCTTCGATATTCTTGCCCACGCCAGCGGTGCGCACGATCAGTCCCATGTCCTCGGGGATCTTCAGCTGGCTCATGGCGTCGCGCAGCTCGGTGCGATCCTGGCCCTCGATGCGGCGCGACACGCCGCCGGCGCGCGGGTTGTTGGGCATGAGCACCAGATAGCGCCCGGCGAGCGAGATGAAGGTGGTGAGTGCAGCACCCTTGTTGCCGCGCTCTTCCTTGTCGATCTGCACCACCACCTCGCGTCCTTCGCGCAGGACATCCTTGATGTTGATGCGCGCGCCAGGCTTGGCCGAGTCGGGTTCGAAATAGGCGCGGGCAATCTCCTTGAGCGGCAGAAAGCCGTGGCGTTCGGCGCCGTAATCGACGAAGGCGGCTTCGAGGCTGGGTTCGACGCGGGTGATGGTGCCCTTGTAGATATTGGCCTTTTTCTGTTCGCGTCCGGGGGATTCGATGTCGAGGTTATAGAGCAGTTGGCCATCGACCGTGGCAACGCGCAACTCTTCCGGCTGAGTTGCATTGATCAGCATTCGTTTCATTGTGTTGTGTCTCGCACCAAGGCGCGCGCACCATCACGGAAACCCGCCTCCCTGTGCCGTGGAGAAGATCCGCGGCTATCTGGAGATTGGGTGTCCGGCGTCTGGCGAGCAAGAATTCATCGACCTCAGCATGGGTCTCGTCCGCGATCCCGCAGAATTGAGCCCAAGGGAGCGCGCGCCTGTCATATTCAATTTGGATGGGGGTCAGCTGAACCCCGCCTGTTTTCGTCCCCGTTGAGTTGGCGGGGATCGCTTCGGAGCGGCGGAAGAGTGGCGCCGGTTGCGCTGGCCTGGCGCACGGCGCGGGGGCGTTGGGTGTAGAATGCGCGGTTACTCGCTTGAGGAGTCCGCGCGAGGCTTCCCATGAGTCCCTCGGGCAGGCGTGGCCTGGTTGTTGTGAAAATCCGGCATCCGTCGTCTGGCGTCCCGGCCCGAGGGTCGGAGGCGTCGCGACTGCGCTCGCCGCTCCGGGTTATGCAAGAACGTCTATTGGCTCTCAATTGGCAGGCCAGCGCAAGCGTTTCATGGTATCAGTGAAGATAGTCAGCATCAATCGAGCCAATGCATCTAAGGTGCCATCCTTTGAAGTCTCAAGAGACCACCCAGCAGGCCCCCGAGAGCGGGGCCGAGGGCCCGCGTCTGGTGCGGGTCGATGCCGAATCAACCGGGCAGCGCATCGACAATTTCCTGCTGCGCGTGCTCAAGGGCGTGCCGCGCAGCCATCTTTATCGGATGCTGCGCCGTGGCGAGGTGCGGGTCAACAAGGGTCGGGTCAAGGCCCATCATCGTCTCGAAAGCGGCGATCTGGTGCGTATTCCACCCCTGCGCACGGCGAGCGCGACACCCCCCGCGCAGGTGCCCGAGTCGCGGCTGGAGGCGCTGGAGCGGGCCATTCTGTTCGAGGACGAGCGGCTGCTGGTGGTGAACAAGCCGGCGGGGCTGGCGGTGCATGGCGGCAGCGGGCTGAGCTTCGGGCTCATCGAGTCGCTGCGTCAGCTGCGCCCCGGGCGCGAGCTGGAGCTGGCGCACCGGCTGGATCGGGACACCTCGGGCTGTCTGGTGCTGGCCAAGCGGCGCTCGACATTGCGCGAGCTTCACGCGCTGCTGCGCGAGGGGGGCATGGACAAGCGCTATCGGGCGCTCCTGGTGGGCGAGCTGCCGAGCGCGCGTCTGACGGTGGATGCGCCGCTGCGCAAGAATGTGCTGCGCGGGGGCGAGCGCCTGGTGAGTGTCGATGAGCGCGAGGGCAAGGCGGCGCGCTCGCTTTTCGAGCGTCTGGGGCGCTGGGAGTGGGGCGGGCGAGTGTTGACCCTGGTCGAGGTGCGGCTGCTGACCGGGCGCACCCATCAGATCCGCGTGCATGCCGCGCATCTGGGCGCGCCGCTCGCAGGCGATACCAAATACGGCGATGAGGAGGCCAACCGCGCGCTGCGTGCGCTGGGGCTCAATCGCTTGTTTTTGCACGCCAGCGCCTTGACCTTGCGCACTGAATCCATGAGCCGCGCGCTGCGCCTGGAGGCGCCGCTGCCGGCTGAACTGCAACAGGTAGTAACGACTCTGGAGGCTGGCGCGTGCGCTTCGAACTGATTGTTTTCGACTGGGATGGAACCTTGATGGACTCCGAGGCGCGCATCGTGGCCTGTGTGCATGGCGCCTTTGCCAGCCTGGAGCTGGAGCCGCCGAGCCGCGAGATGGCGCGCGACATCATCGGGCTGGGGCTGGAGGAGGCGATGCGTCGTCTGGTGCCGGGCATCGAGCCGGCGCTTCTGGCCGATCTGGTCCTGGCCTATCGGCGCGAGTTTCTGGTGTCGAACGAGACGCCCTCGGTGCTCTTCGCGGGTGCGCGCGAGACCCTGGAGCAGCTCGCCGCCGAGGGCTACCGTCTGGCCGTGGCCACCGGCAAAAGCCGGGTGGGGCTCGACAAGTCGCTCGCCGAGACCGGACTTGGCGAGCTGTTTCACGCCACGCGCTGCGCCGACGAGACCTTCTCGAAACCCCATCCGCAGATGCTCCTGGAGCTGATGGAGGAGCTGGGCGCGCGCGCCGCCGAGACCCTGATGATCGGCGATACCGAATACGACATGCAGATGGCCACCAATGCCGGCACCAGCGCCCTGGCGGTGAGCTACGGCGTACATGCCCCCGAGCGGCTGCTGGCCCACGGGCCGCTCGCCTGTTTCGATGATCTGACGGCCATTCCGCGCTGGCTGCGCGAGAGGGCGGCCAGCGTTCAGACGGAGACCCTGCAATGAAGTGGATGTTCTGGAAGCGATCCGAAGAGCCCATGCCCGCGCCGGGCCAACCTGATTGGGAGCGCGCCCTCATCAATCGACTGGCGCTCGACTATCTGCGCGATCGGCGACGGGCGCAGCGCTGGGGGCTGGCATTTCGGGCGTTCATTCTGGTCTATCTGTTCGGCCTGCTGATGGTTGCCTCACTGCCCGATCTGCGCGCGCGCGCGGCGAGCGGCGAGGAGCATGTGGCGCTCATCGAGGTGAAGGGCGTCATCAGCGCGGGCAGCGACGCGAGCGCCGACCGGGTGGTGGGCGCGCTGCGCGAGGCCTTCGAGGCGCCGCATGTGAAGGGCGTCATTCTGCGCATCAACAGCCCGGGCGGCAGTCCGGTGCAGGCGGGCTACATCAACGATGAGATTGCGCGCCTCAAGGCCAAGTACCGCGAGGAGCACAAGGAGAAGGATCTGCCGGTCTACGCGGTGGCCGCTGATCTGTGCGCCTCGGGCGGCTACTACATCGCCGTGGGCGCCGATGCCATCTATGCCGACAAGGCAAGCCTGGTTGGCTCGATTGGCGTGCGCATCGACAGCTTCGGCTTCGATCAGGCGCTCGACGAGCTGGGCATCGAGCGCCGTTTGCTCACTGCCGGCGCCAACAAGGGCATTCTCGATCCCTTCTCGCCGCTGCCCGAGTCTCAGCGCGACTTCATTCGCGGCGTGCTGGAGCGTCTGCACCAGCAGTTCATCGCCGAGGTGCGCGAGGGGCGCGGTGAGCGTCTCAAGGGCGGGGATGAGGTCTTCAGCGGGCTCTTCTGGAGCGGCGAGGAGGCGCTCGAGCTGGGTCTGATCGACGGTCTGGGCAGCGCGAGTTACGTGGCGCGCGAGGTCATCGGTACCGAGACTTTGGTCGATTACACTCGCAAGCGCGATCTCTTCGAGAGCCTGGCCAAGCGCATCGGCGCGAGCTTCTCGGCGGGGCTGGCCGAGGGGCTGGGGGTCGAGGCCGCCCTGAATCTGCGCTGAATCTGCGCTGAGTCAGGCGCTTGTCTTGGGGTCTCGGTGCGCTGGGGGCTGTGCGATAATGCGCGCCTCAGTCGTGGCCGAGGCCCCACACTTTCTTCACACCTGACCGAGCCCGTCCT
The DNA here is from genome assembly GCA_016938795.1 of Chromatiaceae bacterium. Lineage (GTDB taxonomy): Bacteria > Pseudomonadota > Gammaproteobacteria > Chromatiales > Chromatiaceae > Marichromatium. Next base: position 5,617 of record JAFGTZ010000450.1, read on the forward strand.
CATGTTGTCTTCCGACAGTCCGCTCAAGACCTCCGCGCCCTCCTGGCGTGAGCGTTTACATCACTATTATTTGCTGGTGCGGCTGCACCGTCCCATCGGTATCTTTCTGCTCATGTGGCCCGCGCTCTGGGCGCTGTGGCTGGCCGGCGAGGGGCCGCCGCCCTGGGGTGTGGTGGTGGTGTTCGTGCTGGGCGTGGTGCTGATGCGCTCGGCTGGGTGCGCAATCAACGACTTTGCCGATCGCGACTTCGATGGCCATGTGCGCCGCACCTGCGAGCGTCCGCTCGCCAGTGGCGCGGTCAGTCCGCGCGAGGCGGTGGCGGTGTTCGTGACGCTGAGTCTGGCGTCCTTCGCCCTGGTGCTGCTGATGAACTGGCAGACTGTGGCGCTATCGGTGGTGGCGCTGGGATTGACCGTGGTCTATCCCTTCATGAAGCGCTTCACCCATGTGCCCCAGCTCTTTCTGGGCGCGGCCTTCGGCTGGGCCATTCCCATGGCCTTCATGGCGGTACGGGTCGAGATTCCATTTGAGGCCTGGGTGCTGTTCGTCGCCACCCTGGTCTGGGCGCTCATCTACGATACCCAGTACGCCATGGTCGATCGCGAGGACGATCTGAAGATCGGGGTGAAATCGACCGCCATTCTCTTCGGGCGCTTCGATCGGCTGGTGATCGGCGCGCTGCAGATCCTGATGCTCGGGCTCCTGGTCTGGGTGGGCGACATGGCCGGGCGGGGTTGGATCTATGACGCAGGTTTGCTGGTCGCGGCGGGCCTGGCCCTCTATCAGCAGTGGCTGACCCGCGCCTGCGAGCCCAAGGCCTGTTTTGACGCCTTTCTCAACAACAACTATTTTGGCCTGGCCATCTTCATCGCCCTGGTGCTCGACTACGGCCTGCTTGGGTAACCGGTGTGGCTAGCCGGCTCGGCCTCTGGAGCAGATGGGGCAGGCGGGATCGGCGCCTAGGCGCACCTCGCGCCACTCCATGCGCCGGGCGTCGAGCAGCAGCAGGCGACCAAAGAGCGGCTCGCCCAGGCCGGCGAGAATCTTGATGGCCTCGGTGGCCTGAATGCTGCCGATGATGCCGACCACCGGGGCCAGAATGCCGTTGGCCGTGCAGCCCGCCTCCTCCGCGCCCTCGTTGGGATAAAGACACTGATAGCAGGGGCCGCCGGGCTGTCCGCTGAAGGCCGTGACCTGTCCCTCCAGCCGGATGGCGGCGCCCGAGACCAGGGGCACCCTGGCGGCGACGCAGGCGGCGTTGAGCGCGAAGCGGGTGGCGAAGTTGTCGCAGGCATCCACCACCAGATCAACGCCGTTGAGCAGCTCGGGCAGGGTCTCGGCGTCGAGCGCCCGCTCGATGGGCTCAAGGGCAACCTCGCTGTTGATGGCGCTTAAGCTACGGCAGGCCGAGCCGGCCTTGGTGAGTCCGATGCGGCCCTCGTCGTGCAGAATCTGGCGTTGCAGGTTGGAGTGATCGACCCGATCGAAATCGGCCAGCCGCAGGCAGCCAATCCCGGCGGCGGCCAGATAGAGGGCCACCGGCGAGCCCAGACCGCCGAGCCCCGCGACCAGCACCCGCGCCGCGCGCAGTCGCTCCTGTCCGGCGACGCCCATCTCGGGCAAGAGAATCTGGCGGCTGTAGCGCAGGAGCTGCTCGTCGTTCACGCGGCGGGGTCTCGGTGGGTTGGGGGTTAGAGATAGCGGCGCCAGTGCTCGGGGCGGTCGTCGCGGCAGCCGTGCTCGATCAGCTCATAGCGCTTGGCGAAGACCTTTTTGACGCAGTGGTCGTAAGGCGGATGGCCGTGGTTGGCGCGCAGCGTCTCTTCGGCGTAGTCGAAGAGCGCGCGGCGCAGCCGCTGCATCAGGCTGCCGTCGAGATGCAGCCCCAGTTCGGTGAGGGCCGACTCGATTTCGCGCAGACTCACCAGCAGCGGGTCGTAGCGCACGCGCAGACGGTTGGGGCTGGGGGCGGCGGCGAAGAGGACGCCCTCGACCTCGGCGAGAAAACTGGCCGCCGTCCCGGCCTGATCGGGGTTCGGGTGCGGCTCGTGAAAGAGCACCTCACGGGTACGGATGCGGTCGGCGTCTGTAATATCCATGGCATCCCCTGGCTGAATGCGGTGGCTGAGGTCGAAGGCCGATCTGGGGCCATTATACCCAAGGCCAATCGGTTGTCCGGCATTCAGCTTCCAGCCACTGAC
>JAFGTZ010000451.1 GCA_016938795.1 Chromatiaceae bacterium
AATTGGCCCCTTCGGTGACGTTGCGAAACCAGCCGCCGTTCTCGCCATCGGTGCAGGTGGTCACCAGGGGCGGAAAGTCGCACCAGCGGGTGCGCTCGGCCACCTCGCCAAGGAACCACTCGACCTCCATGCCCGCTTCCTGGGCATCGGAGAGTTCGCGATCACGCACCACCACGATGATCTCCGCGCCATCATGGCGGGCGATATGGGGCCGATAGCGCAGCTCCTGCCAGCTCATCTCGCTGACAGGCTCGACATGTTCGCTATCGACCAGCACATAGCGATAGCCGCAGGCCCGCAGCAGCGGAATCAGCTCCATGGAGAAGCCCATCTCGGGCGGCCAGAAGCCGTCGAAGGCGGGCCGCCACAGCAAATGCCGCGCGATATCGAGCCAGCGGCCCAGATGCTCCTGGCAATCAGCGGGGGGAATGAGCGCCAGCACGGGGTGATAATAGCCGGTGCCGAGCACCTCGAAGAGACGTGCGTTCTGGAAATGCCACAGGAGCGAGCCGCAATCGACGATGCCATAGACGCGCTGCTGAAAGACGGGATCGGACAGCGTTTCGAGCAAGGTGCCCGATAGCGACAGATGCACCCGGGCATGCTCCTCATGCCCCCAAAGACTGCGCGGAATGCGATCAAGGGCAAAGAGGATTTCCTTGGCATCCCAGGGCTGATGATCAAGCAATGCCTGGAGGTTGCCTGTCGGCTGATGAAGATTGAGCACGAGCGCGTGATGGGCAATCATTGAGCATCAACTCTCCGAGACTGCGATAGCAAAAGCATAGCAGAGGGGCGAACTGGCACACAGCACGAAAACATGACGGGCGGCCCAAGCGATCTGTCCCCATCCAACAGGCCGCTGAAGGCGTGTATCCTTAGCCCTAGTCGTGCGTCGAACGAGCGACAGGCGCTATCAAGGCAGGCCCAAGCGTCCAGGCAAGAGCGTCATCCCCATCCTTCAGCAAGACGAGCGAGTGACATGGCAGAAGACAAAATGATCGTGACCAAGAAAACCCGGGCACGCAAGGCAGCCCCCAAGGAAGGCGTCCCCAAGAAAACCCCGGAAACAACCCGCGCGCCCGCCAAGACAGCCACGCCATCCAAGAGCGCCGCGCCGGCGGCTGCGACGCGCGCCAAGCCGGGCGCCACGCGGAAAACAGCTCCTCGCGACAGCACCACAGGCACAACGCCAGCGCGCTCCACACGCAAGAAAACGCCAGCGGCGGCATCCGCCTCCAGCGTGCCGGCCAAGGGCCAACTCGGCCAGCTCGTCGATATCACACCCGAGCAGCGTCTTGCCATGATTCAGGAGGCCGCCTATTACAAGGCCGAGAAGCGCAACTTTGCAGCGGGGCACGAGAACAGCGATTGGATCGAGGCCGAACGGGACATTGATGAGCTGATCGCGCGCGCGCGGGCCATTCACCACGGCAAGACAGGCTGAGGCCCGGCGCCCACTCTACCCCGCTTCCCCATGACGGGGAGGCGGCGCGGATCTTCTGTGCAAGGCGCGTTAAAGCCCTAGCTCGTCGAGCAGGGCGGTATCGACCAAGACCGGAGACTCCGCCTTGGAGCGAGCCGCCGCCCCCTTGGCCTGCTCGGCAAGAATGCGGTCCGGATCAACCTCCTCGCGCTCGAACTCGTGGAGCTTAATGAACTCGGTGCGGTCGATGGCCAGCTCCATGTAGAAGACATTGCGCCGCGCCGTGGTAAAGGCCACCCGGCGCGCCTGGGGCCGGTCGAGATTGGTGTCGATACTGACCATGACCTCCTTGTTGATGGTGAGCATCTTCGGCTGGTTCTGATTAATCGACACCAGCAGCTCCGAGCCGACATTGCCGGTGAAGTCGCCCACGATCTGGTTCATCAGCTCGCCGAGCATGTTCGCCACCTCATCCGAGGTATGCACGCTGGCCAGCTCCGACTCGGGCATGCCCATGTTCATCATGTAGGAACGGTAGATTTCCATGGCGGACTGGGCCGAGAAATTAATGATGACCAACCCGGAAAAGCCGCCATCGAAGAGCACGAAACAGCCGATATCGGGACGCAGACAGGTGCGAGTAATCTTCTGCACCATGGGCGAGTAGCCCACCTGAGTGCCTGTGGCAGCTGTAAGCACCTTGGTCACCGAGCTGCACAGCATCACGAGGATGTCATCGGTGGAAATCGTCTTGGGCTTGGACACGGAAGCCGCACCTCTTTGCTGAAAAGACTCCAAGATTAATGGGTTTCAGCGACGAAGTCGCGCCTTTTATCGCACACCGAGACCCCGTACCCCAACGAATCCGGACCCATGGAACTGACTAACCAGATCATCCTGATCGGCTCCCTGGTCTTTTTCGCCAGCGTGCTTGCCGGCGTGGTTACCAGTCGCATCGGCGCTCCCCTGCTGCTGGTGTTCCTGCTCATCGGCATGCTGCTCGGCGAACAGGGGCTGGGCGGCATTGTCTTCCACGACATTCAGCTCGCCCATCTGGTCGGCAGCCTGGCGCTGGCGCTCATCCTCTTCGACGGTGGTCTTGTAACGCCTGCGCGACAATTCCGCGTTGGCCTCGGCCCCGCGCTGGTGCTGGCCACCCTTGGCGTGCTGCTGACCTCGGGCCTGACCGGACTCTTCGCCGCCTGGTGGCTCGATCTGCACTGGATGGAGGGGCTGCTGCTCGGCGCCATTGTCGGCTCGACCGACGCGGCGGCAGTCTTTTCGCTGCTGCATGCGAGCGGGCTTGAGCTAAAGCAGCGCGTGGGCGCCACGCTCGAAATCGAGTCTGGCACCAATGATCCAATGGCGGTCTTTCTCACCATTGCGCTCATCGAACTGCTGGCGAGCGCAGCGCCCTATCCCGGGCTTATGGTGCTGGTGGAATTCGCGCGTCAGATGGGGCTGGGCGCGGCGCTTGGCGTAGCCGGCGGTTTGGGGTTGGTGGCGCTGGTCAATCGCCTGAACATGGCGCCCGGGCTCTATCCGCTGGCGCTCATGGCCGGGGGACTGTCGCTCTTTGGGCTCACCTCGGTGCTGGGCGGCAGTGGTTTTCTGGCCATCTATCTGGCCGGGCTGGTCATCGGCAACCGCCCCCTGCAATTCAGCCAGCACATCAAGCGCTTTCACGATGGCATCGCACGGCTGGCCCAAATCGGCATGTTTCTCATGCTGGGGCTCCTGGTCACGCCCTCGCACCTGCTGGCGGTGGCGCCCGCCGCCCTGCTCGTCGCCGCCGTGCTCATTCTCATCGCCCGACCGCTGGCCGTGATGCTCTGTCTCCTGCCCTTTCGGTTTCCCTGGCGCGAACAGGTCTTTATCGGCTGGGTTGGGCTGCGTGGCGCCGTCCCCATCGTGCTCGCGCTCTTCCCACTGCTGGCCGGGCTCGAGCATGCCAGCATCTATTTCGATATCGTCTTTTTCGTGGTGCTGGTCTCACTGCTGGTACAGGGCTGGACCCTGGCCACGGCGGCGCGGCTGCTGCGCCTGGAGGTGCCTCCCACCACCCATGTGGTGCAGCGCGTGGAACTCGAGATTCCCGGCCAACAGGAGCT
>JAFGTZ010000010.1 GCA_016938795.1 Chromatiaceae bacterium
ATCGGGCGCATGCTGCTCGCCGCCGATGCGCACGCCTGTCTTGCCGAGGTGCTGGTGATCGCCGCCGCGCTGAGCGTGCAGGATCCGCGCGAGCGTCCCACCGAGCAGCGCCAGGCGGCGGACGAGATGCATGCCACCTTCGCCCATCCCGAGTCGGACTTTCTGACCTTCCTCAACCTCTGGGATTTTTTGGAGCGCGAACGCCATGCGCTCTCGCGCAACCAGTTCACCAAGCTCTGTCAGCGCCATTTTCTCTCCTGGAACCGGGTGCAGGAGTGGCGCGACATCCACACCCAGTTGCGCGAGCAGTTGCTGGAGATGGGCTTTCGGGAGCGCTGCCAGACGCCAGCGGCCAGCCGTGAGCCGTCAGCCGCGAGCGGCCAGCGGATGGCAGGAAGCCACACGCCGGAGGCTGGAGGCCAGACGCTCGACGCTGACCGCTTCGAGCGCATCCATCGCGCCCTGCTGAGCGGACTGCTGGTCAACATCGGCTTTCGCGAGGGGGCGCGCGAGTTCGAGGGCGCGCGCGGGGCGCGCTTTCAGATCCATCCCGGCTCGGCGCTCTTCAAGGCGCCGCCCAAGTGGGTGGTGGTGGCCGAGCGCGTCGAGACCACGCGCCACTACGGGCGCATTGCCGCGCGGGTGCAGCCGGGCTGGATCGAGGCGGCCGGGGCGCATCTGCTCCAGCGCAGCTACTCCGAACCGCACTGGCAGGCGAAGGCGGGGCAGGTCGCGGCCTTCGAGCGGGTGACGCTCTTTGGGGTGACGCTGGTGGCGCGCCGGCGGGTGAACTATGGCCCCATCAATCCGGTCGAGGCGCGCGAGATCTTTCTGCGCTTCGCACTCACCGAGGGCGATTTCGAGACCCGCGCGCCCTTCTGGCGTCACAATCGCGAACTCATCGACTTTGTGCATCATCTGGAGGCCAAGTCGCGCCGGCGCGACATTCTGGTCGATGAGGAGGCGATCCACGCCTTTTACGCCGCGCGCGTGCCAAGCGGTATCTACTCGACGCCCCAGTTCGAGCGCTGGCTGCGCGAGGCCACGCGCGCCGAGCCGAAGCTGTTGCACATGCGTCTGTCCGACCTCATGCGCACGGAGGCCGAGGCGGTCACGGCCGAGTCCTTCCCCGATCAGCTTGCGGTGGGGGCGAGCGCGCTGCCGCTGGAGTATCGCTTCGAGCCGGGCGAGTCGGGCGATGGCGTCACCCTGGTCACGCCGCTCGAACTGCTCAATCAGGTGAGCGCCGAGCGGCTCGACTGGCTGGTGCCCGGGCTTCTGGGCGAGCGCATCGAGGCCCTGCTGCGCGGGCTGCCAAAGTCAATCCGCAAGTCCTTCGTGCCTATCCCCGACACGGCCGCGCGTCTCGTGGCGCGTCTCAAGCCCTCCGAGCGCCCGCTTATTCAGGCGCTTGGCGAGGAACTGCGCGCGCTCACTGGCGTGCAGGTGCCGGAGGATGCCTGGAATCCCGATGCGGTGCCCGAGCATCTGCGCATGAAGGTGCGGGTGGTGGATGACAGCGGGCGCACCCTGGCGGCGGATACCGATGTGGCGGCGCTGCGCAGGCAGCTTGGCGGCAAGGCGCGCGCGCGTTTTGCCGAGCAGCGGCCCGAGGCGGGCATTGAGCGCGCGGGGCTGCGCCGCTGGGACTTTGGCGATCTGCCCGAGGAGGTGGAACTGAAGCGTGCGGGCATTCGGCTGCGCGGCTTCCCGGCGCTGGTCGATCATGGCGAGAGCGTCGCCATCGAGGTGCTCGACACCGCCGAGCGCGCCGCCGAGGCGCATCGGCTGGGGCTGCGCCGGCTCATTCTGCTGCATCTGGGTGAGGGCGCGCGCGGGCTTCGCAAGGGGCTCGCGGGGCTCGATCGGCTGCGTCTGCAATACGCCAAGGCAGCGCCCGCGCCCGAGGGCGCCGCGCCCGATCTGGCCGATGAGATCCTGGCCCTGATTCTCGACCGCGCCTTCATCGGGGCGGATGAGCCGCCGCGCACCCAGGCCGACTTTGAGCGCGCGCTGCGCGAGGGGCGGGCGCGGCTGGAGGCTACTCGCAGCGAGGTCATGGGGCTCATCGCAACCATCCTTGATCGCTATCAGGCGGTGCGCAAGCGTCTTGCGGCCATCACCCAGGTACAGTGGATGGCCTCGGTGCTGGACGCGCGCGCCCAGCTCGACGCCCTGGTCTATCGCGGCTGCTTCATGCGGGCGCCCTGGGCGCGGCTCGGCGCCTATCCGCGCTATCTGCGCGCCCTGGAGCAGCGTCTGGAGCGTCTGCCGCTGGCCGCCGCGCGTGATCGCCAGTGGCTCGCTGAACTCGCCCCGCTGCAGGAGCGCTGGCGCGAACGTCTCAAGGCCGCCGAGGACGCCGGGCGGCGCGATGAGCGTCTGGAAGAAATCCGCTGGCTGCTTGAAGAGTTGCGCGTCTCGCTCTTCGCGCAGCAGCTTGGCACCGCGCAGCCGGTCTCGGTCAAGCGCATCGAGGCGCGCTGGCGCGAGCTTGGGCTTTGAAAGGCGCTGGACTAGACTGGACTGCGAGCGCAATGCTGCGCTTGAGTCTGACATCCAAATCCATGTGGGAGACAATCCATGCGCCGCTTGAATCGATTGCTTTTGATCGGAGCCTGCGTCTTTCCAACCCTGGCCTTCGCCCATGGTGCGCACGGAGAGACCGGGGGATTCATGCACGGGTTGCTGCATCCGGTGGGCGGGCTTGATCATCTCCTGGCGATGCTGGCAGTGGGGCTTTGGGCCGCGCAGATGGGTGGGCGCGCGCTCTGGATGGTGCCGGGAACCTTTGTGGCCGTCATGGTGCTGGGCGGTTTTCTGGGCTTTTCGGGCCTGCCGCTGCCCGCCATCGAGCAGGGCATTGGCGCTTCCGTGCTGGTTCTGGGTGTACTCATTGCGGCTGCCTTGCCCCTGCCGCTGGTCTTGAGCGCGGCTCTGGTGGGGCTGTTTGCCGTTTTCCACGGCTATGCCCATGGCGCCGAGATGCCCGCCACACTGGGCGCGGGCGCCTATGTGCTGGGTTTTGCGCTGGCCACGGCGGCGCTGCATCTGCTCGGCATGGGGCTGGGCCAGCTGCTTCATGTCCTGAAGCGGCCCGAGATGGCGCGTGTGGCGGGCGGGGCCGTGGTGCTTGGCGGGCTCTATCTGGCGGTCGTATGAGTCAGACAGTCTCCTTCAAGGTGGTGATTCCCGCGCGCTACGGCTCCAGCCGTCTGCCCGCGAAGCCGCTGCTGGAACTCGACGGCCAGCCCATGATCCGGCATGTGATTGCGCGCGCCGAGGAGAGCGGGGCAGACGAGATCGTTCTGGCGACGGACGATGCGCGTATCGCCGAGGCCAGCGCGGGTACGCGGGCGTGTGCTGTGCTGACCTCGGCCCATCACGCCAGCGGCAGCGAGCGCATTGCCGAGGTGGTCGAGCGCCTGGGCTGGCCGCCCGAGACCATTGTGGTCAATCTTCAGGGCGACGAGCCGGCCATGCCGGGCATGCTGCTCGCCGAGGTGGCGGGCAATCTGGCGCGCGCGGGCGAGGCGGCGCCCATGGCAACCCTGGCCGCGCCCATCACCGAGGCGGCCATGCTCTTCGATCCGCATCTGGTCAAGGTGGTGACCGATGCACAGGGCTTTGCGCTGTATTTCTCGCGCGCACCCATTCCCTGGCATCGGGATGCCTTTGCGCAGTCCGCTTCAGAGCTGCCAGGCGGGACGCCCTGTCTGCGTCACATCGGGCTCTATGCCTATCGGGCGGGCTTTCTCGCGCGCTATGTCAGCTGGCCCGCCGCGCCGCTGGAGCGCATCGAGTCGCTCGAACAGTTGCGCGTACTCTGGCATGGGGAGCGTATTCATGTGGGGCTGGCCTCGGTGGAGCCGGGACATGGCATCGACACCCCCGAGGATCTGGAGCGGGCGCGCAGGCATTCTCGCTAGGTTCGGCCTCAGCCGCAACGGCTTAGGTCAGCGGGGACGCGGCTGAAGCCGCACCCGCGCGAGAGCATGCCTGCGCCAGGCGGGGACGCGGCCTAGAAGGCTGTGCCGGGCTGCTTGCCGAGCTTCTTGAGGATGATGGCGAGCGGGCAAAAGCCGGTGAAGGCCGATTGCAGCAGATTCGCGCCCACGAAGGCGGTGAGCCAGAGGAAGTTGAGATTGATGGTCACGGCAAGAATGACCGAGAGCAATACAACAGTGCCGGCGAAGGCAAGCACGATACGTTCGATAGACATACGGAAGGTCTCCCTGATTCGGCGCGCTGTGAGGAGCATCGCGCTTCTGGTGTGAAAAGCACCGAAGTATCCGACAAGGCATATACTGCATTCAAGAGTCGCACCCGCGAGGACGCCCGCGACGCAGTTGCGCAGGACGGTCTTGCGGGCGCCATGCCGCCAGGAGAGCCCTCATGGATGCCTCTGACTTTGAGTCCCTGATCGAGGGTCTGCGCAGACCGCGCGCCTATCCGCACGCGGTAGGCCGGGTCGAGCATATCGAGACCCATATCTCGCATGTCTTTCTCGCCGGTCCCTACGCTTACAAGCTGAAAAAACCGATCGATCTGGGCTTCCTCGATTTTTCCACCCTGGAGCGGCGTCACCGCTTCTGCGAGGAGGAGCTGCGTCTTAACCAACGGCTCGCGCCCGAGCTTTATCTAGATGTCATGCCTATCACTGGGTCGCCCGAGGAGCCGCAGCTTGGCGGCGCGGGCGAGGCGCTCGAATGGGCGGTGCGCATGCGCCGCTTCCCGCAGTCGGCGCTGCTCGCGCGCCAGCACCTGACCCCCGAGCTGATCGACCGTCTGGCCGAGCAGGTGGCCGATTTTCATGGCCGCATCCCCATTGCCGCGCCTGATTCACCCTATGGCAGCGCCGATGCGGTGCTGGCGCCCATGCTGGAGAATCTGACCCAGATCCGCACCTGCCTGGGCGATACGGCGACGCCTGAGCGTCTGGCGCGCATCGAGACCTGGACGCGCGCGCGCTGGGCCGACTCCCTGGCGCTCATCGAGCAGCGCCGGTGCCGGGGTGCGGTGCGCGAGTGCCACGGCGATATGCACCGGGGCAACATCGCCCTGGTCGATGGGCGGTTGCAGATCTTCGATGCCATCGAGTTCAATCCGGCGCTGCGCTGGATCGACACCGCAAGCGAAATCGCCTTTCTGATCATGGATCTGGAACAGGCCGGCGACTGGGCGCTCGCGCGGCGCTTTCTCAACCGCTATCTGGAGCGGCGCGGCGATTATGAGGCGCTGCGTCTGCTCGACTTCTACAAGGTGTATCGCGCCATGGTGCGCGCCAAGGTGCTGGCCATCCGGCTGGGGCAGGCGGACTGCACCCCCGAGGAAGCCGAGGCTGATTGGCTTCAGTATCAGCATTATCTGAGCCTCGCCGAGTCCTACACTCAGCGGCGCCAGCCGCGCCTCATGATCGCTTGCGGGCTCTCGGGGTCGGGCAAGAGTCGGCTGGCCGCCCAGTTGCGCGAGGCCCTGCCGTTGGTGCATCTGCGCTCCGACATCGAGCGCAAGCGTCTGTTCGGTCTGCACGAGAAGGCGCGCACCCTGACGCATCTGGATGCCGGCATCTATTTTCCCTCGGCCACTGATTGGACCTATAACCGTCTCTATCGCCTGGCCGATGCCATCCTCGCGAGCGGGCACGATGTGCTGGTCGATGCCACCTTTACCTCGCGCGCGCGCCGCTGCGCCTTTGCCGGGTTGGCGCACCGGCATGGCGCGGGCTTTGTCATCCTGGCGCTGGAGGCGCCCGCGAACGTGCTGCGCCAGCGCATTGAACGGCGCCTGGCGCGGGGCGAGGATGCCTCGGAGGCCAATCTGGAGGTGCTCGAACATCAGATTCGCCGCCACGAGCCGCTGACCGAGACCGAGCGCGCTTCTGCCATCCTGATCGACAGCTCGCACGCCCCGGCGCTGGAGACGGTGGTGCAACGCATCGAGCTTGTCCTCGACGCGCGCCCTGTCTAAGCGCCTGCGATGAGCGCCACTCCGGCGAGCATGAGCGCGCCCGCCGGCAGGCGCGCGCGCAGACCCCGCTCGCCGAAGCAGAGCGCGCCGCAGAGGATGCCCATGAGCAGGCTGGTGCGCTTGAGCGCGATCATATAGGCCACCGGCGCCTCGGCGATGGCGAGAAAATGGCTGTAGACCATGATGGCCATGAGCGCGCCAACCGTCAGCACGGGCAGGGCGCGGCGGGCGAGCCGGCGCAGGAGACGCGGCTCGGGCAGGGCGAAGAGGAGCAGACTCACAAGCCCGAGCAGCACGAAATAGAAGGCGCCGAAGTCCTGAGGCGCCATATAGCGCATGGCGCCCTTGCCAAGCGTCGCGGTAAACGCATAGAGCGCGGCCACCATCAGCATGAGACGCGCCCCCGGCTCGCGCAGGATAGCCGCGAAGGGTTTCCACCAGTGCTGCCAGCCCGCGCGCGCCTGCTCGGCGTTGAGCAGCCAGGCCCCAGCCACCACCAGCAGCACGCCGCCGGCGCCCTGGGGGCTCACACGCTCGCCAAGCAGCGCCCAGGCCACCAGCATCACAAAGACCGGGGTGAAGGCCAGATAGGGCAGGGTGAGCGAGAGCGGATAATCGCGAATGGCGCGCATGTAGAGGAGCATGGCGGCGATTTCGAGCGGCACCAGTGCCGCGATCCAGCCCCAGAAGGCAAGCGGCAGGCGCTCGAGCGCGGGCAGATCGGCAAGCAGCGGCGCCATGAGCAACCCCACCACCCCAAAGCGCACCAGCACCAGCTCGCGCGCCGAGCAGTCCGCCAGCCAGGCCTTGGTGGCCGCATCCGCGCTCGTCAGCGCGAAGGCGCAGAGCAGCGTGATCCCAATCCAGTCCATGCGTCCTTAGCTTGGGTGCGTGCGCGGCAGGGCTGCGCGCAGTACCTCGCTGCCCGCACCAGGACGATGGGCGTTCTCGCTGATATGACGACGCCAGCGCCGCGCCCCGGGTTGGCCCTGGAAGAGCCCAAGCAGATGGCGGCTCATGGCCGTGAGCGGCACACCCTCGGCCAGTGCGCGTTCGACATAGGGGATGAAGGCGTCGATGACCTGGTGGCGTGTTGGCAGCGGGTGAGGGTCGCCAAAGAGACGCCGGTCGGCCTCGGCGAGGATCCAGGGATTGTGATAGGCCTCGCGCCCGATCATGACCCCATCGAGTCGGTCGAGAAAACCGAGCGCCTGATCTAGGGTTGTAATACCCCCATTGATGCTGATCGAAAGGGCCGGAAAGTCTTGTTTGAGCTGTTCCACCACCGCATAGCGCAGTGGCGGCACATCGCGGTTTTCCTTGGGGCTCAGCCCCGAGAGCCAGGCCTTGCGCGCATGCACGATGAGCGCATCGCAGCCAGCCTCGGCCACCTGCCCCACGAATTCGACCAGTTCGCCATAGCTGTCGCGGTCATCAATGCCGATGCGCGTCTTGACCGTGACCGGCACCGACACGGCCTCCTTCATGGCCGTGACGCAGGCCGCCACGGTTTCCGGCTCGGCCATGAGACAGGCCCCGAAGCG
>JAFGTZ010000452.1 GCA_016938795.1 Chromatiaceae bacterium
CTCGCGCAGCCGGGCGCGCAGCGCGATCAGCAGATAGAACATCACCCCCACACCGGCCAGATGCTTGCTTGGAAAGGTGCAGCCGGGCTGGTTGGGATTGACGATGGCGGCGGCCTCGGGGAGGCGTTCGCCGGGCAGATGATGATCGGTCACCAGCACCGGGATGCCGAGCTCCTGCGCGCGCGCCACCCCGGCGAGGCTTGCGATGCCGTTATCGACCGTGATCAGCAGATCGGGCCGCGCGCGCGCGGCCATCTCCACCACGGCGGGGCTGAGGCCATAGCCATTGGCAAAACGGCTCGGCACCAGGCTCGACACCCGCGCCGCACCCAGGGCGCGCAGACCGCGCAGGGCGAGCGCGCTCGCGGTGGCGCCATCGGCGTCATAGTCGCCCACCACGAGCAGATGCCCGCCCGCCTCCAGTTGCTCGGCGAGCAGCTCCACCGCGCGCTCCATGCCGCGCAGCGCCAGGGCCGGCGCAAGCGCGCCAAGACCCGGGGCCACCTCGGCGGGATCGGGCTCGCCGCGAAGCGCATAGAGCCGCGCGAGCAGCTCGGACGGGTTGGCCAGCGTGGCAAGGCTGGCCTCGGGGTCGCGACGGCGGATCTGCGGACGGAACATACGAGCACTAAAGGATTCGACAGAAGGCGCCCAAGCCGCGCGCGATCAAGCGCTTGGTGCAACCTGCATGGGAGCAAAGGCGGCGACTATAGCAGCGAGCCGCAAGGCACGTCATCCAAGAACGCCCTGGCGCGGCGCGCACGGCCTGAGTGTCTGCGCCACATCCGCCGCCGGCAGCGGCTGGGCATAGAAATAGCCCTGTGCCTCGCCACAGCCCTTGGCCAGCAGAAAGCTCACCTGATCACGGGTTTCCACCCCCTCGGCGATGACCCGGATACCGAGCGCGCGCGCCATGACGATGATGGCCTCGGCGATGGCCATGTCGTCGGGATCGGCGGGGATGTCGCGAATGAAGGATTGATCGACCTTAAGCTTGTCGATGGGCAATGTTTTCAGATAGCTCAGCGAGGCATAGCCGGTGCCAAAGTCATCGATGGCAATCTCGACGCCCAGGGCGCGCAGCCGCTCAAGCTGGACGATGGCCGCCTCGACTCGGCGCATCACGAAGCCTTCGGTCACCTCCAACGCGAGACACTCAGGCGGAAGCCCGGTCTCGGTCAGAATGCGCTCGACCTGATCGGCAAAGTTCGCCTGCTGAATCTGCGGTCCGGCCACATTCACCGCCAGACGCCCGATCTCGAGCCCCGCATCGAGCCAGCGCCGTCCCTGGACACAGGCGCGCTCCAGCACCCAGGCGCCGATGTCGCGGATCAGGCCGCTTTGCTCAGCCACCGGAATGAAGCGCGCCGGCGAGATGCTGCCCTGCTCGGGATGGCGCCAGCGCAACAGCACCTCCATACCGCAGAGTGCGCCGCTTTGCAGGCTGAACTGCGGCTGATAGACCAGATGGAGCTGGCCGCCATCGAGCGCGCCGCGCAGGGCGTTTTCGAGAAACATGTTCTCGAAGGCCGCCGCCGTTAGCTCGGCGGTATAGAACTCATAGGTGTTGCGTCCCTCGTCCTTGGCCCGATACATGGCCGCATCGGCATTGCGCAGCAGGGTCGCCACATCCTCGCCATCCTCGGGATAAAAGCTCAGTCCCATGCTCGCGGTCATGTAAACCTGCCCTTGCGAGAGCATGAAGGGCTGGCGAAACACCCCCATGAGCCGGCTCATGGCCTGACGGGCGGGCTCCAGTCCCTCGATATCCTCCAGCAGCACCACAAACTCATCGCCACTGAGCCGTGCAACGCTGTCCCCGGCACGCAGCGCCTCGCCGAGCCGTTCGGCCACCTGGCAGAGCAGTTCATCGCCCGCAGCATGGCCGAGGCTGTCATTGAGATGCTTGAAGCGATCAAGATCAATGAACACCAGCGCGAGACGCTGGCCCTGACGCGCCGCCCGATCAATACCCTGGCGCAGCCGCTCATCGAGCCGAAGGCGGTTTGGTAGGCCAGTCAGGGCATCGCAATGGGCAAGCTGTTCGAGTCGCTCCTCGCTCTGCTTCATGGCGCTGATGTCGGTGAAGACACCCACGTAGCCACGCGCCCGGCCTTGCCCGTCGCGCACCAGGCTGATGGTGAGGAGTTCGGAATAGAGACTGCCATCGCGCCGGCGGTTCCACAGCTCGCCGCGCCACTGGCCGCTGCGTTGCAGCGCCGCCCACATGTCCCGATAGAAGGCCGCGTCCTGACGCTCCGACTTCAAGACCCTTGGGGTGCGCCCGATCACCTCCTCACGCCCATAGCCGGTGATGGTCTCGAAGGCGGGATTGACATCGAGAATGACCCCATTGAGATCGGTCATGAGCACCCCCTCGGCGGTGCTTTCGAACACCGCCGCCGTCTGGCGCAGCCGCTCCTCGGCGGCGCGGCGCTCGGTGATATCGCTGGCCACCGCGTAAATGAGCCCCTGGGTTGGCGACAGCGCCGCCGACCAGGCCAGCAACCGATAGCCGCCATCGCGATGACGACAGCGATTCTCGAAGTAGTCGCTGCCCCGCCCCCGCGCCACCCGCGCAAGCTCAACACGCGTCTCCTCCAGATCCTCCGGATGCACCAGTTCGAGAAAGGAGGTGCCCTCAAGCTCGGCGCGCGAGCGCCCGAGCGTGCTCTGCCAGCATTGATTCACACGCTGGATGGTACCGTCGAGCCCGGCGATGAGATTCAGGGTCATGGGCTGCTCGAAGAAGGTATCGAGCATGTCCTGCACCCGTTTGCGCTCGGAGAGATCCTCCACCGAGACCAGAACACGGCTCCAGTCGTGCTCATGGCCGGGCGCCAGTGTCACCCGCACCAGGGTATCGAGCGTGCGCCCATCGAGCGCGCGTTGATGCGCGCTGCCAACAAAGTCGCCGCGTCCTTCCCACAAGGCGATGAGTTGCTCGCGAAAGACCGTGAGCGAGTCGTCATCGAAAATCTGCATCAGATTCTCGACCCCTTGAACCTCGGCGTCGCCCGCGAAAAGCTCCAGGGTGCGGCTGTTGACGGCCAGGATACGCACCCGCCGGGTACATTCGCGCACCGCCTCGGGATGCGCGCGCAGCCAAGACGCCATCTCCACCACACCCTCCTCTCGGCGCGCGTCGAGATAGGCGCGCACCGCCGAGAAATCCTCCTCCCAGAGCGAGATGGGAGAATGATCGAAAATCATGCGAAAACGCGCACCGGTCTCAGCCAAGGTGGCGGACAGACGCCTGTGCTTGTCGATTGCCAGCGACATGAAGAACATGGCGACCACCACGGCGCCGAGCTGACTCTGGAGATCGAACACCGATTCTGCAGCAGTGAGACCCTCATGCCCAAAGGGATGCAGGCCCAGCGCGGTGAGTTGAACCGCCGAGATGACCAGCAGCGCCGAGACCGTGACGCCGCCCCAGAGACCGGCGCTGATGGCCGCCCAGGTCAGCAGAGGCAGGCTCAGCAGCAGTGGCAGCGAGCGATCCAGATTCATGCTCAGCCAGGTGGCGCTCGCCATCAGCAGCAGGGTCAGCGCCAGGATGAGTCTGAGGCGTCGATTGACCCGATGATTTTGCCAACCGCCCTCTTTAAGCCAGTGCGCGCCCTGCACAATGAGCGGAGTCACAAAGAGAATGCCGAAGCCGACTGCGGCGTGCCAGGTGCGATAGACGCCGAGCAGATCCTGGCTCAGGCCATGCGACACCACGCTCCAGGCGGCCAGCCAGGCCGTGACGGCAGGCAAGACCAGCACGCAGAGCAGCAGAAAGGCGCCAAGCTCCCCATAGGTGCGAAAGCCCTCGCGCCCGCCGCACCAGCGCAGATACAAGAGCGCCCCGCCCAGGATTTCAAGCAGATTCGTCAGGGCAAAGACAATCACCAACGTCAGGGGGCGATCCGTGACCAAAAACTCCATGCCATAGACGACGGGAAAGGTCAGACCGAGCAGCCAGGGCCACAGCCGCACCGGCAAGAGCACCAGACAGCCGAGCAAAAAACCGCTTGGCAGCCACAAGAGCGAGATACCTTCCTCGGGCGTCACCAGCGAGAGCGACCAGCGCATGAGCAGCAGATCGCCACAGAGGATGAGCAGAAGACGCAGCCAGTCCGCGCCCGAGGGAAGGCGCGCCATCAAGGCCGCCCCCGCGCGCATCCGCTCAGATCCCAGATCGCGCACCGTACCCCGGCTTTCGATCCAACCCAGTGTCGCATCGCTTTTCTCGACTCTCCCCAATCCACTGAACCAGGCCCTTGCCAGGCGCGCGCAAGGCCGCACGCCCCTTATTGTGCCGCAACTTGAGCGGCAAGCGTCTAACCGAGGCGTGAACAGCCGCCAAAAGATGTCGATCCAACACCCGAAACCTGAACGAATGCAAGGTTTTAACGCACGCATCGCGCTTGGCGCCCGCGCTGCCCGCCCCCATGCTCGAAGCCTTAAGCCCTGCTGGAGCGCGCCCATGTCCTTCCGCTTCGAAAACACCTATGCCCGACTGCCCGAGCACTTTCACGCGCGCCTCGCCCCCAGCCCCGTGAGCTGCCCGAGCCTGTTGCGTCTGAACAGCCCGCTCGCGCGCGAGCTTGGCCTCGACCCCGAGCGCCTGAGCACTCCACAGGGCATCGCCTGGCTGGCCGGCAACGCCCTGCCCGAGGGCGCCGAGCCACTCGCCATGGCCTATGCCGGGCATCAGTTCGGCCATTTCGTCCCGCAGCTTGGCGACGGGCGCGCCATCCTGCTCGGCGAGCATCTCAGCCCCACAGGCGAGCGCTTCGACATCCAGCTCAAGGGCAGCGGGCGCACGCCCTTCTCGCGCGGCGGCGACGGGCGCGCCTGGCTCGCGCCAGTGCTGCGCGAGTATCTCATCAGCGAGGCCATGCAGGCGCTCGGCATCCCCACCACCCGCGCGCTCGCCGCCCTGGCCAGCGGCGAACCGGTGTGGCGCGAGCGCGAACGCCCCGGCGCCATTCTGGTGCGGATCGCGCGCAGTCATGTCCGCATTGGCACCTTCGAATATTTTGCAGCCCGCCAGAACAGCGCGGCCCTCGGCCAGCTCGCCGACTACGTCATAAGGCGCCACTATCCCGAGGCCGCCCAGCACGAGCGCCCAGCGCGCGCCCTGCTCGACGCCGTTATCGCGCGCCAGGCGGATCTGGTGGCGCGCTGGCTGGGCGTGGGCTTTATCCATGGGGTCATGAACACCGACAACATGAACATCAGCGGCGAGACCATCGACTATGGCCCCTGCGCCTTCATGGATCACTATGACCCCAATGCTGTTTATAGCTCCATCGACCGTCAGGGCCGCTATGCCTAC
>JAFGTZ010000066.1 GCA_016938795.1 Chromatiaceae bacterium
GAGGTGAGGATGAGAAAGAGCAGGAAGCCGATGGCCACCATGCCCTGCACGGCAATGACACGGGCGATCATGGGCAGCGGCAGATTGTCGCTGAAGCGCGCCACCGCCGCGCCCCAGCCGGCCAGCATCAGCACCCACAGCAGCAGCGAGCCCTCGTGCGCCCCCCAGACCGCCGAGACCTTGTAGATGAGCGGCATCAGGGTGTTGGAGTTGCTCGCCACATAGAGCACTGAGAAATCATCGGTGAGAAAGGCGAGCAGCAGGCAGGCAAAGGCAATGCCGATAAAGGTGAGCTGACCCCAGGCCAGGGGGCGCGCGAGCGCCATCCAGGCGCGGTTGCCGGTGTAACTGCCGATGAGCGGCACCGTGGCCTGAACCAGGGTCAGCGCAAAGGCGAGCAGCAGCGCGAAGTGGCCGAGTTCAGGCGCCATCAGTTCGACACCCCGGCGGCGCTTTCCGCAACCCCTTCGGCGTGCGCCGTTTGCAGGGTGCTTGCCACCTCGGGCGGCATGTACTCCTCATCGTGCTTGGCCAGCACCTCCTCGGCATAGAAGACCCCGTCGGTCCCGAGCCGCCCCTTGGTCACCACGCCCTGACCCTCGCCGAAGAGATCGGGCAGGATGCCGGTATAGGAGACGCGCACGGTCTCGGCGTTGTCGGTAACATCGAAGAGCACCGTGAGTCCGTCGCCGTCGCGCTTGAGGCTGCCCTCGGTCACCAGACCGCCAAGCCGAAAGACATGGTCAGCTGGCGCCTCCTTGGCGAGCACCTGACTGGGGCTGAAAAAATAGGAGATGTTGCTGTTGAGCGCGCTGAGCGCCAGACCGGCGGCGGCGCTCACGCCCACCACCGCCAGGGCCACGAAGGCCAGTCGTTTCTGTCGTGCTTTCATCTGTTACTCCACTCCCGCGTCACGCATCCGCATCAATCGACCGAGGCGCGTCCAAATGGTTCGCTGCCAGAGGCGAAGTTGAATGATTTCGGCCACCAGCAGCAAGGCGACCATGCCATAGGCCCCCCAGACGAAAAAGCCGAAGCCGCCTTGCGAGATAAAATCGCTCATCGCTGTTTCTCTCCGTGCTCAATCAGCTCGCGCACCCACTGAGCCTCGGATTCGCGCTCAAGAATGAGGCCGCGCAAGCGGGTGAGGCTGGTGGCAAAGGAATACATCCAGAGACCCAGTGTCATGGTCAGCATGGAAAAGAGAATATTGCCGTCGATCCGGGTGAGATTCGAGCGCTGGTGCAGCGCCGCGCACTGGTTCGGATCGGGGCAGTTAATCGACCAGTAGATGACCGGCACCATCACCAGTCCAACTAGGGCGAGCAGGGCGGCGGCGCGGTCGGCGCGGCGGATATCGTCGATGGCCGCGTGCAGCGCCATGTAGCCGATATAGAGAAAGAACAGCACCAGCTCCGAGGTCAGGCGCGGATCCCAGTCCCAGTAGGTGCCCCAGCTCGGGCGCCCCCAGAAGGCCCCGGTCCAGAGCGCAAGAAAGGTGAAGATGGCGCCGGTCGGGGCGATGGCCTTGGCCATCATGAAGGAGAGGCGGGTGTTGAACACCAGCCCGATGGCCGCCCAGACGACCATTACCAGATAGAGCCACATCGACATCCAGGCCGCCGGCACATGGACGAAGATGATGCGGTAGTACTCCTTCTGCGGATTGCTGCCGCCCAGGTGGTCGGTGGTTTGGAAAAAGCCCCAGTAGAGCCCGACGAGCACCAGCGCGACGGTCAGGCTCCAAAAGAGCGGTATCAGTCGACCGGCCAGCGGATAGAAGCTGGCGGGCGAGGCGAACTTGAACCAATTCAATGTCATGGAGGGACCAAGCCTCTTGCCGTGAAGTCCAGTCATTCGAGCGAGATACGCAGCGCCGCTGCCGCCGCCACGGGCGCGAGGATCAGGGCCGCGAGCAGAAAGGCGCCGAGCAGATTCAGATAGGGGCGAATGTCGGCCAGATCGACGGCGCTCACCTCGACCGCGCCGGCGCCATAGACCAGCACCGGCACATAGAGCGGCAGGATGAGCAGCGAGAGCAGGATGCCGCCGCCGCGCACACCCAGGGTCAGGGCCGCGCCGATGGCGCCGATGAGGCTCAGCACCGGCGTGCCAAGCAACAGCGCCAGCATCATGACCCCGATGGCGGTTCCCGTCAGGTGATACTGCATGCCTGCCAGGGGCGCAATCAGCACCAGCGGCAGCCCTGTGAGCAGCCAGTGCGCGCTGATCTTGGCGAGCACCAGGAGGGCGAGCGGCTGTCCGGTCAACAGCAGTTGTTCCAGGGTGCCGTCTTCATGGTCGGCTGCGAACAGCCGCTCCAGCGCCAGCATCGAGGCCAGCAGCGCGGCCACCCAGACCACGCCGGGGCCGAGCAGTTGCAGCAGCTGGCGCTCGCTGCCCACCCCGAGCGGAAAAAGGCTCACCACAATGATGAAAAAAAACAGCGTGGTCAGCACATCGGTACGCCGCCTGAGCGCCAGCCTCAGGTCGCGCGCGAGAAGACACCAGAAAACACGCAACACCCTTTCAGTTCCCCAGATCGAGACGCGCGACCTGACCGGACGTGAGCGCGACTTCCTGATGAGTGGTGAGCACGGCAAGGCCGCCCCCGGCCACATGATTGGCAATCAGCTCCTGCAGGAGCGCCACTGCATCGACATCGAGTGCGGTGAATGGTTCATCGAGCACCCAGAGCGGCGCGCGGCTGAGCACCAGGCGGGCGAGCGCGACACGCTTTTTCTGACCTTGCGAGAGCATGCGCGTGGGCAGGTCCTCGAAGCCAAGCAAACCCAGGCGCTTGAGTGCCTCCCATAGCCGCCCCTCATCGGGCGGATTGCCGGCGAGCGTGGCGGCCACGCGCAGATTCTCGATGCCGGTGAGATCCTGCTTGATGCCGTTGAGATGGCCGAAATAGAGCAGATCGCGCCGA
>JAFGTZ010000453.1 GCA_016938795.1 Chromatiaceae bacterium
GCCGTCGAAGACCAGTTCCACGTCCGCGTAGCCGCCGGTGCGATGGGCGCGCAGCTTGTCGGGTCGGCTCAACAGCGCCCCGCCGGAATTGGTGAACTGGATCTTCTCCAGTTCCGGGGTGATGACCTCGATGGAGCTGTCGAAGCTGAACTCAAGGCTTGTCTGGCTGCCCACATAATCCGTCATCGACTTGAGGATGGCGCGGGCGTCCCCTTCGCGGGCCTGAGCCAGTGGCCCAGAGCCGATCAGTGCGGCGGCCAGGATCAGGGAGACGACGCCGAGGCGAGCGCGCCGAGGGGCTTCAGGGTTGAGGCTGGATGTCGTCACGGCATGAATCTCCCGAAGGTTGAACCCGAATGAATTCTGAACGCTCATAGAGACGGTTCTGATGAGGCAATCCCCGAATCCAGCGGTCTACTGGATCTGCACCACCACATAGCGACCGCCCGAGGGCTGATAGTAGGTGGCCCCGCAGCGATGCAGGGTCGTTCCCTCGATGATGACGGTGGTGCAGCCGGCGGGTAGCGTCGCGCGATACACAGAGGTGGCGTAGATGGCGCGGCGCGTGGTGCGACGGGCGACACCGGCATAGCTCATCGGCGTCATGGGGCGCCCGATCACGGCCTGCGCCTGCGGAACCAGAAAACCGCCATCGAACCCGATCTCCGTCACCAGACCGCCAAAGAGGGCGGCGGAGGCGATGAGGCTCGCCTTGACTCTTGACTTGAACATCCGTCGGATTCCTCTCTGAACTGAGTGGTTGGACGTCGAACCTGAGGCGCGCTGCTGATCGGCAATGATAAAGATCAATCGCCTTCGGCCTAGCGATTATGTCGAATTGTCTGAATGCGTGATTGACATTTCACGACATTTTGCGCCCCTCAATTCAAGTGCCTCAGAGCGCGGTTTAGGCATCGCGCCGACAGGCGGCGCGCCAGGCGGCGGGAGAGACCCCGGACCAGCGCCGAAAGGCGCGGGTGAAGGCGGTGACATCGGCATAGCCGAGCGTGATCGCCA
>JAFGTZ010000454.1 GCA_016938795.1 Chromatiaceae bacterium
CTCATGGGCGATCAGGTCGAGCCGCGTCGTGACTTTATCGAGCGCAACGCGCTCAACGTCGGCAATCTCGATATCTGAGCAGGCCGTGCCGACCTCAGGCGCGCCTGTCCAGTTCGGCCACGCGCGCCTCGATCCACGCCTCGGCCCGCGCGTTGAGCGCCTTGGCTGAAAGACCCTCGGAGGCCAGAGGGTCACCAAAGACCATGTCAATGGTCCCGGGATATTTGCGCAGTGCGCGGCGTGCCCAGAAATGGCCCGCATTATGGGCCACCGGAACAACCGGGCGAGCCGTGCGCGCGGCCAGCAGGGCGCCGCCCACCGCGTAGGGGCGGCGTTCACCGACAGCTACCCGCGTTCCCTCGGGAAAGACCACCACCCAGCGCCCGCCCTCCAGCGCCCGCGTGCCTTCACGCACCAGTTGCTTGATCGAGCGCGCGCCCTCGGCGCGATCAATGGCGATGGGCTCAAAACAGCGCAGCGCCCAGCCGAAGAAGGGAATCGTCATCAACTCGCGTTTCAACACCCAGGTCTGTTCCAGCGGGAGCAGGGCGCGCAGCGCGATGGTCTCCCAGGTTGACTGATGCTTGCAGAGCAGCACGCACGCCTCGCGCGGCAGCCGCTCAAGTCCCTCGACGCGGTAGCGCAGACCACAGAGCCAGGCAAGGGCGCCAAGGTTAAGACGCGCCCACTGACGACCCAGCCAGGCCAGCCAGAGAAAGGGCACAAATGGACGGATGAGCAGAATGAGCGTGGCGTAGAGCACCACGGAGAGGAGAAAAAAGGCTTCGAATAGCAAGGATCGGATCAGAACCATGAGAATCACCTCGCATCGAGCAAAACGTCCGCTGCCGCCGTCAGGTTATCGAATACAGGAATGGCGCCCTGAGCGCCCAGCTCGGGATGCTCGGGCAATCTCGTTAGGGTCTGCTCGCCCTTGCCGGTTCGTACCAACCAGGGTGATGCGCCCACGCGCAGAGCGGCCTCCAGATCGCGCAATGAATCGCCAATCACCGGCACGCCCCTCAGATCGGCGCCAAGACGCTCGGCTATGTCGAGCAGCAGACCCGGGCGCGGCTTGCGGCACTCGCAACCCTCATCCGGGCCGTGCGGACAAAAGGCAATGAGTTCAACGCGCGCCCCTTGCGCCGCGAGCAGATCGCGCAGGCGCTGGTGCATGGCATTCAGCACGACAGGCGTCAGCAGACCGCGCGCGAGACCCGATTGATTGGTGGCGATGGCGATCCGGTAGCCGCCATGACAGAGTCGCGCCATGGCCTCGATGCTGCCGGGAATGGGGCGCCATTCGTCGAGACTCTTGATGAAATCGGCCGAGTCCTCGTTAATGACGCCATCGCGATCCAGGATGACCAGCGGCTCGCTCATCGCCGTCACCCCCTCATTGCAGACGCGAGATGTCCGCCACCTGCAGAAAGAGCGCCTCCAGCGACTGGAGCAGACACAGGCGGTTGTGACGCACCGCTGCGTCCTCGGCCATCACCATGACCTGATCGAAGAAGGCATCCACATCCGGCCCCAGTTCGGCCAGGTTGGCGAGCACGCCGCCATAGTCGCGCGCCGCGATCAGGGGCCGCACCCGCGCGCTCAGCGCGTCAAGCCGCTCGGCAAGCCGCTGTTCGGCGGCATCACTGAGCAGGGCCGGCTCGATGGCGCCGCTGATCCGCTCGCCGCCCGCGCTCTTGCTGAGAATGTTGCGGATGCGCTTGTTGGCCGCAGCCAGCGATTCGGCAGCGGGCAGCTCGCGAAAGGCGCTCACCGCCGCGATGCGCTGGTCGAGATCCCAGGGGCTGGTGCTGCCGCTGGCCAGCACGGCCTCGACCCGATCCGCCTTGACGCCGCGCTCCTCGTAGTAGCCGCGCAGACGCTCCAGCATGTAGCCGAGCACCTCATCGACCGTGTCCTCGCCGAGCAATCCAGCCGGAAAGCCGGCGCGCGCCTGCTCCAGCAAGGCGCGCAGATCGAGATCGAGTGGACGCTCGATGAGGATGCGCAGCACCGCAATGGAGGCGCGCCGCAGCCCATAGGGATCCTTGGTGCCGCTCGGGCGCAGACCGATGCCGAAGATGCCGACCAGGGTGTCGAGTCGGTCGGCGATGGCAAGGGCCGTTCCGCAGGGACTCTCGGGCAGGGCGTCGCCGGCGAAGCGGGGCAGATACTGCTCTTCCATGGCCGCGCTCACGCAGGCGTCCTCGCCGGCATGTTCTGCGTAATAGCGCCCCATGGTGCCCTGCAGGCTGGTGAACTCATAGACCAGACCGCTGACCAGATCACACTTGGCGAGACGTGCGGCGCGCTCGATGAGCGCCGCCTCGACCCCGAGCGGTTCGGCTAGCACGGCGCCGAGCCGGGCAAGGCGCGCGCTCTTCTCGGCCAGGGTGCCGAGCTTGTCCTGAAAGACCACCTTTTCCAAACGCGCGGCGAAGGCCTCCAGCGGCTGCCTGAGATCCTGCTCCCAAAAGAAGGCCGCATCGGCGAAGCGCGGGCGGATGACCCGCTCGTTGCCGGCGCGCACCTGTGCGGGATCACGGCTGTCGATGTTGGCCACTGTAATGAAGGCGGCCTGCAAGCGCCCCTCGGCATTCTCGACCGGAAAATATTTCTGGTGGCTCTGCATGGTCTCGATGAGCACCTCGGGCGGGATGGCGAGATAGGCCTCGTCAAAACGTCCGAGCACCGGTACCGGCCATTCGACCAGAGCCGTCACCTCATCGAGCAACGCTTCGTCGAGACGCGCGCGCAATCCCTCGGCGCTCGCCAGCGCCTCAACCCGCTCGCGGATGAGGGCGCGGCGACGCGCGAAATCGGGTTCAACCTGCCCGATGCTACGCAACTGCACGGCGTAGTCCGAGGCGCAAGACAATTCGATGGGGTCGGGGTGATGGAAACGATGGCCGTAGGTACAACGTCCTGCCTCGATCCCCAGCACGCGCCCGCTGATCTCGGCATCGCCAAGCAGCAGACAGACCCAGTGCACCGGGCGCACGAACTCGGCGCTGCCCGCGCCCCAGCGCATGCGTCTCGGGATCGGCAGGGCGGCGAGCGCGGCCTCGGTCATCTCGGGCACCAGCTCGGCGGTGGCGCGCCCGGCGAGCGTCGAGCGGTGCACCAGCCAGGCGCCTTTGTCGGTCTCTTCACGCGCGAGCGCCTCGAACGCAACACCACAGGAGCGTGCAAAGCCCAGCGCGGCCTTCGTCGGTGCGCCCTCGGCATCGAAGGCGGCCTGCACGGCCGGGCCGCGACGTAGCTGTTCCTGATCGGGCTGCCGGCTGGCGATCCCGCACACCAGGAGGGCGAGGCGGCGCGGGGCGGCAAAGGGCTCGATGGTGTCGAAGTCGAGCGCGCGCGCCGCCAGCTCGGCGCGCAGCCCCTCGGCAAAGGCCGAGGACAGGCGCGGCAGGGCCAGCGGCGGCAGCTCTTCGGTGCCGATTTCAATCAAAAGATCCGTGCGAGCATCCATGAGTCTTCCCCTTATCAATCCGCCAACATGGGGAAGCCGAGAGCCTCCCGACGCTCGAAATAGGCCTGGGCTACGGCGCGCGAGAGCGTGCGCACCCGCAGGATGAAACGCTGGCGCCCGGTGACCGAAATGGCCCCGCGCGCATCGAGCAGGTTGAAGGTGTGCGAGGCCTTGAGCATCTGCTCGTAGGCTGGCAGCGGCAAGCCGCGCCCGACAAGCTCGGTGCTGATCCGCTCGCACTGATCGAACTGGGCGAAGAGCGCCTCGACATCGGCGTATTCAAAGTTATAGGTGGACTGCTCCACCTCGTTCTGGTGATAGACATCGCCATAGGTCACCACACCCGCCGGGGTGCGGCTCCACACCAGGTCGTAGACGCTCTCCACGCCCTGGAGATACATGGCGATACGCTCCAGACCATAGGTGATTTCGCCGCTCACCGGACGGCAGTCGAGACCGCCCACCTGCTGGAAATAGGTGAACTGGGTCACCTCCATGCCATTGAGCCACACCTCCCAGCCCAGACCCCAGGCGCCGAGCGTGGGCGACTCCCAGTTATCTTCGACAAAGCGGATATCATGCACCAGCGGGTCGAGGCCGAGGCGACGCAGCGAGTCGAGATAGCGCTCCTGAATGTCGTCCGGCGAGGGCTTGAGCAGCACCTGGAACTGATAATAATGCTGCAAGCGATTGGGATTCTTGCCGTAGCGCCCATCAGTGGGGCGGCGCGAGGGCTGCACATAGGCCGCACGCCAGGGCTCGGGGCCGATGGCGCGCAGGAAGGTCGCGGGGTGAAAGGTTCCCGCGCCCACCTCCATGTCGTAGGGCTGCACGATGATGCAGCCTTGCTCGGCCCAATAGCGTTCGAGCGCGAAGATGAGACCTTGGAAGGTCGAGAGATCCTCGGATGCGGGGCTCAAGATCAACTCCTGCGGGATATGGTTCGGCAAAGTCGCACAGTATAACCATCGCACATCAGTTTTTCGGTTTTCCTCATGCGCTCCGGGC
>JAFGTZ010000455.1 GCA_016938795.1 Chromatiaceae bacterium
AGCGAGGCCTTTCAGGACTTTCTCGACCGGGAGCACGCGCTCTGCGGTCCGCTCGACAAGGAGCGCGCCCGGCTCCTCTTTGGCGCGCCCGGCGCTCGGGTTCGCACTGCGGCCCTGGTGCCCATCCGCGCCGAAAAACGCTCAGGCGTGCTCGCCATCGGCAGTGCCGACCCCGAGCGCTTCAACCCCGACCTCGGCACCGACCTGCTTGATCGGCTCGGCGAGATTGTCAGCCACAAGCTGCGCGCCCTGCCCGTCGAACACTGCGGCGCCACGCGTCGCCGGCGCGCGACGCCCAAGACCTGAGGCGAATCATGGCGAGCCTTCGCGAGCCGGATCGCGCACGCCTTGCCGGTTATCTGGCCTATCTGGCCCACGAGCGACGCCTGGCCGAGCTGACACTCAGGGCCTATGGGCGTGATCTGGAGCGCCTCGCCGCCTGGCTTGCCGAGCGCGACGGCCCCAACCTCGACGCGCTCGATGACGAGCACATCCGCAGCTATCTGGCCTGGCGCCATCGCAACGGCACCGGCGGGCGCAGCCTGCAACGCGAACTGGCCAGCCTGCGCGGGCTCTATCGCTGGCTGATGCGCGAGGAGGACAGCACGCGCAATCCAGCCGCCGGCATCCGCGCGCCCAAGTCAGCGCGCCGCCTGCCCGCCACCCTGGAGGCCGATCAGCTCTGCGCCCTGCTCGATGGGGCCAGCGACGAGGATCTGCTGGAGATTCGCGACACCGCCATGATCGAACTCTTCTATTCCTCGGGGTTGCGGCTGGCCGAACTGGTCTCGCTCAATCTAGCCGATCTGCCGCCCCCCGATGGCGACCTTCAGGTCACCGGCAAGGGCGCCAAGACCCGCCGCGTCCCCATCGGCGCCAAGGCGCGCGCGGCGCTCGCACACTGGGTTCGGGTGCGCGCCAACCTCGCCCACACCGATGAGCCCGCGCTCTTCGTCAGCTCGCGCGGCAGCCGCATCCACCCGCGCACCGTGCAGGCGCGCCTCGCGCGCTGGGGCCGCGAGCAGGGCATGGCGCGCGGCCTGCACCCGCATCTGCTGCGCCACAGCTTCGCCACCCATCTGCTCGAATCCTCCAGCGATCTGCGCGCCGTGCAGGAGCTGCTCGGACATGCCGATCTCGGCACCACCCAGATCTATACCCATCTGGATTTTCAGCACCTCGCCCGGGTCTACGACCAGGCCCACCCGCGCGCCCGGCGCAAAGGGCGCGAGGATTAGCCC
>JAFGTZ010000067.1 GCA_016938795.1 Chromatiaceae bacterium
AGGCGCGCATTCTGCGCGAGGTGATGGAGCCCACGGTCGCGGCCCTGGCCGCCGAGGGCACGCCCTATGTGGGCTTTCTCTACGCCGGACTCATGATCGACGCCGAGGGCGCCCCCCGGGTGCTGGAGTTCAACTGTCGCCTGGGCGACCCCGAAACCCAGCCGCTGCTGATGCGGCTGCGCTCGGATCTGGTCGATCTGTGCGAGGCGGCGCTCGATGGGCGGCTCGATGCAACGGCAGCCGACTGGGATCCGCGCCCCGCGCTCGGCGTGGTCATGGCCGCCGCCGGCTATCCCGATGACTATGCGCGCGGTCACCTCATCGGCGGACTCGAGGCGGCCGAGGCCCCTGATACCAAGGTCTTTCACGCCGGCACCTGGCTCGATGAGGCCGGCCAGGTGCTCACCAACGGCGGGCGGGTGCTCTGCGTCACCGCGCTCGGCGACTCGGTGGCCGAGGCGCAGAGGCGCGCCTACACGGCGCTCGATCAGATCCACTGGGACGGTGCCTTCTGCCGGCGCGACATCGGCCATCGCGCCATCGCGCGTGAGTCATCAGGACAGCAGGCCCAGCGCTAACCGCGGATATATAACCATCGCACATCAGTTTTTTGGTTTTCCTCACAGGCTCCGGGCTGGGGGATGGGCGCGGGGGTGTCGACGGCAGGGATGCCGTCGCCAAGCCTCCAGGGAAGGATTTACGGCGTCCCCCGCGGCCATCCCCCAGCCCTCAGCGAAAACTCCATGTGGGATGGTTATACAACCGCTCGTCGATCCAGCCGCCCAGATCGGCCAACTCGGGGTCGCGGGCGGCAACCTCTCGCACATAACCCAGCGTGCGCGGAATGTCCTTCAGATAACCGTCCTTGCCATCGCGCAGCTTGAGGCGCGCGAAGATGCCGATGGCCTTGAGATGGCGCTGCATCCCCATGCGGTCGAACCAGCCCAAAAAGCGCTCGGCGTCAATCTCGGGGTCGAGCAGCCCCAGGGCGCGGGCGCGCTCCAGATAGCCAAGCGCCCAGCGCTCGACCTGCTCGGGCGGCCAGGCGATGTAGCAATCGCGCAGCAGCGAGACCAGATCGTAGGTGAT
>JAFGTZ010000068.1 GCA_016938795.1 Chromatiaceae bacterium
GAATGCGATAAGCCGTTGATTTGCGGCCCCTCCAAAGTCAACAGAGGTTCGAGTCCACGCCCATGTTCAAAATCCAAACGCTGAACACTATTGCCGTGGCCGGCCTGGATCGCCTGCCGCGCGAACGCTATGAGGTAGCCTCCGAGATTGCGCGTCCCGATGCCATTCTGGTGCGGTCGGCCGATATGCACGCGCTGGAGATTCCTGGCACGGTCAAGGCCATCGGACGCGCTGGCGCCGGCACCAACAATGTGCCGGTGGCCGAGATGACCAAGCGCGGCGTCGCGGTGTTCAACGCACCGGGCGCCAATGCCAACGCGGTGAAGGAGCTGGTGCTGGCGGCCATGTTAATGAGCGCCCGCAACATTGCCCCGGCCTGGCAATTCGCGCGAGGGCTCGAGGGCACGGATGACGCCATTCACACGGCCGTCGAGGCTGGCAAGAAAGCCTTCGTCGGCTTCGAGCTGCCGGGGCGCACCCTTGGGGTCATCGGTTTGGGCGCCATTGGGGTCAAGGTCGCCAATATGGCCACGGCGCTCGGCATGCGGGTCATCGGTTATGACCCGACCATCACGGTGGCGCGGGCCTGGCAGTTGGAGCGCGATGTCGAGGCCGCGCTCAGCGTTGACGACCTGCTGGCACGCTCCGACTTTGTAAGCCTTCATGTGCCGCTGCTTGATGCCACCCGTCACATGCTCAATGCGACGCGCATTCGTCTTTTGCCCAAGGGCGCGGTGTTGCTGAATTTTGCGCGCGAAGGCATTGTTGATGACGAGGCGGTGATCGAGGCGCTCGATGCCGGCCATCTGCACGGCTATTGCTGCGATTTTCCGAGCAATCGTCTCAAGGACCACCCGCGCGTGCTGACCTTGCCGCACCTTGGCGCCTCGACCCTGGAGGCCGAGGAGAATTGCGCCATGATGGTTGCCGAGCAGGTGCGCGACTATCTTGAGCAAGGCAATATCCTGAACTCCGTGAACTTTCCCGAGATTACCCTGGCGCGCAACGGGGTCTGTCGTCTGGCCATCGTCAATAGCAATGTGCCGAACATGGTGGGACAGATCTCAACCGATCTGGCGCGCGCTGGGCTGAATATTCTCGACATGGCCAATCGCTCGCGCGACGAGGTGGCCGTGACCCTGATTGATCTCGACAGGCCCTGTCCCGAGGCGACGCTTGAGGACATTCGCGCCATCGAGGGGGTGCTATCGGTGCGCGCCTTGACTGACTGAAGGAAAGATCGCTCATGAGCCAGACCCGCGACCAGGCCGAGACGCTCGATGCGGTGCGCCAGCGTATCGATGCCATTGACAATGAACTGCTGGCGTTGATTAGCGAGCGTGCCCGCTGCGCCCAGCAGGTGGCCCACATCAAGACCGAAACCGATGGCGGTGCGGTGCAGTTCTATCGCCCCGAGCGCGAGGTGGCCATCCTGCGCCGCGTGAAGGAGACCAACCCGGGGCCGCTCGATGGCGAGGAGATGGCGCGGCTCTTTCGCGAGATCATGTCCGCCTGTCTGGCCCTGGAGCGTCCGCTGCGCGCGGCCTTTCTCGGCCCCGAGGGCACCTTCACCCAGGCGGCGGCCATCAAGCACTTCGGCCACTCGGTGGTGACCCGGGCCATGG
This sequence comes from Chromatiaceae bacterium, assembly GCA_016938795.1. Classification (GTDB taxonomy): domain Bacteria; phylum Pseudomonadota; class Gammaproteobacteria; order Chromatiales; family Chromatiaceae; genus Marichromatium. Next base: position 1,626 of record JAFGTZ010000068.1, read on the forward strand.
CCACCATCGACGAGATCTTTCGCGAGGTCGAGTCGGGCGCCTGCGACTTTGGCGTGGTGCCGGTCGAGAATTCCACCGAGGGCGTGGTGAGCCACACGCTCGATCGCTTCATGGCCTCGCCGCTCGCCATCACCGGCGAGGTCAGCCTGCGTGTGCAGCATCATCTGATGAGCCGCGAGCCCGACTTGGGGACCATCCGCGTGCTCTATTCGCATCAGCAGTCGCTCGCCCAGTGTCGCGGCTGGCTTGATCGGCATCTGCCGCATGCCGAGCGCGTCGCCGTGGGCAGCAATGCCGACGCGGCGCGCATCGCGGCAGGCGAGCCGGGCGCGGCGGCGGTGGCTGGGGTGCAGGCCGCCGAGCTCTACGGGCTCCAGATCCTCGCCGAGCGCATCGAGGACGAGCCGGGCAACACCACGCGCTTTCTGGTCATCGGCAAGCAGGACGCGCCCCCGAGCGGCAAGGACAAAACCAGCCTGCTGCTCTCCTGTCGCAACCAGGCGGGCGGGCTGCACGCGCTGCTCATGCCGCTCGCCGCCCATGGGATCAGCATGACCCGCATCGAGTCGCGTCCCTCGCGCCGCGGCATCTGGGACTATGTGTTCTTCATCGACATCCTGGGGCACCGTGAGGATCTCGCCGTGGCCGCCGCGCTCGACCATCTACAGAAAGAGGCGCAGCTGTTCAAGGTGCTGGGCTCCTATCCGGTGGCCGTGCTCTGAGCCTCATCCCCCTTCGTGCATGACTGACTAACCACCGACTGGACTGAACTGCATGTCCCACGCTGACAACCCCTTTCTCGACCTCGCCGCGCCCTGGATCGGGCAGCTTCATCCCTATGTGCCGGGCAAGCCGCTCGCCGAGCTGGAGCGCGAGCTGGGCATTCGCGATGCGGTCAAGCTGGCCTCGAACGAGAATCCGCTCGGTCCTGGACCCAAGGCGCGTGCGGCCATCGCTGCGGCGCTCGCCGAGATCGCGCGCTACCCTGACGGGGGCGGTTTCGAGCTGCGCCGCGCGCTGGCCGCGCATCACGGCTGCGCGCCCGAGTGCCTGACCATCGGTAACGGCTCGAATGACGTGCTCGATCTCATCGCCCGTACCTTTCTCTGCCCTGGGGTCGAAACGGTCTTCTCCGAACACGCCTTTGCCGTTTATGCCATTTCCTCGCAGGCGGTGGGCGCGACCATCCAGGTCGCCCCGGCGCGCGACTATGGGCATGATCTCGACGCCATGGCCGCCCTGGTCAACCCGCGCACCCGGGTGGTCTGGATCGCCAATCCGAACAATCCCACCGGAACCTGGCTCGACTCCGTGGCGCTCGAAGCCTTCATCGCCGGGCTGCCGTCGAGCTGTCTGGTGGTGGTTGATGAGGCCTATATCGAATACGTCGATGAGCCCGCCTTTCCGGATGCCTCGCGCTGGCTGGAGCATTTTCCCAACCTGATCGTGACCCGCACCTTCGCCAAGGCGCATGGGTTGGCCGCGCTGCGCGTGGGCTACGGCCTGAGCGATCCGCGCGTGGCTGAGCTGCTCAACCGGGTGCGCCAGCCCTTCAATGTCAACGCGCTGGCGCAGGCCGCCGCCGCCGCCGCCATCGAGGATCGCGAGCATGTGCGCGCCTCGGTCGAACTCAACCGCGCCGGTATGCGCCAGCTCACCGAGGGCTTCGCGCGTCTCGGGCTCGACTTCATTCCCTCGGTTGGAAACTTTGTCACCCTGGATCTCGGCAGGCCCGCCGCCCCCATCAACGAGGCCCTGCTGCATCGTGGCGTCATCGTGCGCCCGGTGGCCAACTATGGGCTGCCGAACCATCTGCGCGTGAGCATCGGGCTGGAGTCCGAGAACGCGCGTCTGCTGGAGGCGCTGGAGGCGGTGCTGAGCGCATGATCGAGCGACTTGCGATCATTGGGGTTGGACTCATCGGCGGCTCGCTGGCGCGCGCCCTGCGCGCCAGCGGTGCGGTGGGCGAGGTGGTGGGGTGTGGGCGCGGGCTGGCCAATCTGGAGCGCGCCCGCGAACTTGGCGTCGTTGATCGTATCACCCAGGATCCGGCCACGGCGGTCGCGGGGGCGGACATGGTCTTTCTGGCCGTGCCACTTGGGGCCATGCGTGGCATCTTCAATGCGATTCGCGATCACCTCGCGCCTGGGGCCATCCTGACCGATGGGGGCAGTGTCAAGGGTAGTGTGGTGGCCGATGCGGTGGCGGCCTTCGGTGGGTTGCCGCCGCGTCTGGTGCCCGGTCATCCCATTGCCGGCACCGAGTGCAGTGGCGTCGAGGCCTCCTTTGCCGAGTTGTATCAGGATCGCCGGGTCATCCTCACGCCGCTGCCCGAAACCGACCCCGAGGCGCTCGCTCGGGTGCGCGTCCTGTGGGAGAGGTGCGGCGCCGAGGTGACGCTCATGACCGTGGCCCACCATGACGAGGTACTGGCCGCCACCAGTCATCTGCCGCACATGCTGGCCTTTGGGCTGGTGGACGCGCTCGCCCGCATGCGCGAAAACGACGAGATCTTTCGCTATGCCGCCGGCGGCTTTCGCGACTTCACCCGCATCGCCTCTAGCGATCCGGTGATGTGGCGCGACATCTGTCTGGCCAATCGCGAGGCGCTGAGCGCCATGCTTGCACGCTTCAGCATCGAACTGACCGATCTGGCCGAACACATCCGCCGCGCCGATGGCGAGCGCCTGCTCGAACTCTTCGCCCGCGCCAAGGCCGCGCGTGAACGCTATGTGGA